>NZ_RAWQ01000009.1:0-88223 GCF_003668965.1 Corallococcus sp. AB030 | reverse complement strand
GCCCCGGCGTCTCCCACCGAGGCGCACGCGCCCCGCGCCACGGGATTGCCCAGAGCGGTGTGGGCCGCGGTCGCGGCGCTCTACGTGGTCCTCTTCCCGTACCACCCGGGCCTGCGCTCGCCCAACGAGCTGTGCCGCCTGTGGCAGACACGCGCCCTGGTGGAGGACGGGACGCTGGAGATCAACCGCGCCCTGCGCGACTACGGCCCGGTGGGCGACCTGTCCGTGATGGACGGGCGCTACTACCCGTCCAAGGCGCCGCTGCTGTCCTTCGCCGCGGTGCCCGTGTACGCGAGCCTGAGGCTCCTGGGAGGCAGCCACCGCTACGCCGTGCCGGAGGTGCCGCTCGTCTTCTTCAGCCGCCTCTTCCTCACGGTGCTGCCCACGCTGGGACTGCTGTGGCTGGTGCGTCGCTTCCTGCGCGCGTTCCTGTCGCCCGTCGTCGCGGACGGCGTCACGGTGACGTACGCGCTGGGCTCGCTCGCGTTCAGCTACTCGCTGCTCTTCATGAGCCACCAGACGACGGCGGTGCTGCTCTTCGCGGGCTTCTACGCGCTCTGGAAGCTGTCGCGCGGCGAGTGGCGCGAGCGTGGCTACATCGTGGCCGGCGCGTGCGCGGGCGCCACCGTCGCCGCCGAGTACACCGGCGCGCTCGGTGTGCTGGGCCTCATCCTCTACGCCGTCCTCACCGTGCCAGGCACGCCGGAGCCGTGGGCCGCGCGGCTGAAGAAGCTGGGCCGGGCCACGGGGCTCGCCGTGGTGGGCGCGCTGCCCTTCATCGTGGCGCTGGGGCTCTACCACCAGGCCACCTTCGGGCACCCGCTGGAGACGGGCTACAAGCACCTCAACGACGCGGCCTACCAGCCGTGGCACCTGGGCGGCTTCCTGGGCATCCGCACGCCGGATCCGCGCGCCTTCGCGCTGTCGTTCTTCTCTCCGCTCAGGGGCCTCTTCACCCTGTCGCCGTTCCTGCTGCTCGCGCTGCCCGGACTCGTGCTGCTCAAGCGCCTGGGCCGGACCTCCGCGGAAGGACGCGCCCTCTTCTGGATGTCCGCGGCCACGCTCGCCGGCTACACGTACTTCACCTCGTCGTTCACCTACGACTCGTGGGGCTGGACGACAGGCCCCCGGCACCTCACGGGGCTGGTGCCCTTCCTGCTGCTGCCCGCGGGTCTGGTGCTGGAGCGGCTGCGCGGCGCCGGCAGGCCGGTGCTGTCCGGCATCGCGGCCATGCTGTGCGCGGCGTCCGTGCTCATCACGGGCCTGGCCACCTTCGTCAACTACATCCCCGACGACGTCTCCACCCCCGTGCTCGCGCTGGCCCGGCCGCTCATGCTGGACGGCTACCACCCGCCCAACCTGCTCGCCTGGCTGGGCCTGCCCACGTCCCTGGCCGGCGCGGTGCTGTTCGCGGCGCTCGTCACCGTGGCGGCGTCCGTCTTCGGGGCGCTGGGCCGGGACGCGGCCGGACGCGCGCCTCCGCCGGCGGTCTGGGTGGCGGGGCTCGCCACACTGGCGGTGCTCGCGAGCGCGCAGGCGGTGTTCACCCGGAACGACCGGGCGGATCAGAACGCGGTGCGCTTCCTGGAGTCCGTCTGGCTCCAGCCCCCCGGCCGCCCCACCGCGCCCTTCTGGCCCCAAGCCGGCTCCTGAGCGCGTGGCTATACTGGCCTCCCCCTCGCTCGGAGACCGTGCATGACCTCGCGGTGGTTCCTGCTGTCCACCCTCCTGCTGTGCTCCCCGGCCCTCGCCCACGCCGAGGACGCCGCCGCCCTCTGGGACAAGAGCTGCAAGAACTGCCACGGCCCGGACGGCCGCGCCCAGACGCGCATGGGCCAGAAGGAGTCCATCCCCGACATGAGCCGGGCCTCCTGGCAGAAGAGGGAGTCGGACGCCGAGCTGCGCAAGGTCATCGCCAACGGCTCGTCCCACAACCCCAAGATGAAGGCCTACAAGGACCGGCTCACCCCGGAGCAGATGGACGCCCTGGTGGGATACATCCGCACCTTCAAGGCCGAGGCGAAGGAGTAGCGCTCGTGAATAACCCTTCGCGTCCGGGCGTCGTGGGGATTGGGAGAATTGGAGCCGCCATGAAGACCCTCACCGTCGCCATCGTGTTCTGCCTGTCCATGGTCAGCCTCTTCACGTCGGTGCGCGCCGACGCCAATGCCTTCCCCCGCCTGGAGCCGGGCATCTCCCAGCCGGTCGCGCTGATGCCCAAGGGCGGAGACGGCAAGGGCGGTGGCAAGGGCGGCAGCGACGGTGGCAAGGGCGGCGGCGAGGAGGATGAAGAGGAGTACCGCCGGCAGACCCGCGCCCTCTCCCAGAAGGCCGCCCTGGAACTGGTGGATCCCGGCGTCCTGGACGACATGCTCCGCCTGCGCGCCGCCGTGCGCGGCGGCCACCGCTGACGCCGGGCTACCTCGCAAGAATGAGGGGGCTCGCAAAGTTTGCGCAGCCCCCTGACGTCACACGGCACCCCCCCGCATCGCGGACATCCCTTATTCCGGCGGGTTGAGTGCCGGAATTCCCGGCACGAAGCTTGCTGTTCAGTGGCTCCCAAGACGTACCTCCCCCAGGGTACGTGAAGGAGCCCCAGATGGTGCGTCGCCCAACCCCCCGCCGTCAGTCCCGTGGCTTCACGCTCCTGCTCGCACTGGGCGTGGTCACGCTGGTGACGATGGCGGTGATGCTCAGCTACAGCGTGGTGGGCCGCGAGGCCGACAGCCAGGCCGACACCCGCCGCCAGAAGCAGGCGTTCTTCGCCGCCGAGGCGGGCCTCGCGGAAGGCCGTGAGACGGTGCGCCTCATCATGGCCAACGCCAAGAACCTCGGCGAGCTCACCATCGACCTGCGCGCGACCCTGGGTGCGCCGGTCAACGACATCCCGGGCCTGGGCTCCGCGGCCCGCCCCTATTTCGAGCTGCTCCCGCCCGGCGGTGGCGAGGTGTGGAACCGCTACGAGCTGCTCACGAGCACCCTGGAGGATGCCGAGCTCCCCGCCAACGTCGACTACCCGGAGCAGCGCAACGTGCGCTACCGCGTCTTCGTGCGGGACGACGACGACAGTGATCCCAGCCCGGAGGTCGACGGCAACCAGCAGGTGTGGGTCGTCTCCATCGCCGAGGTGGCGAATCCCCGGGGCCGCCCGACGCGCTCCGTCGTCCAGGCGCTCGTGACCAACGTGAGCACCCAGTCGATCGTCGGCCCTGGCACCCCCTCCGGGAACGCCAACATCAACAACTAGTTCCCGCAGCCGGTGGCACCGCCGCGTCCCTTTTCCAGAACTCCTGCCTCCCCCCGAGCCCTCCATGAAACGCCTGACTCCCCTGCTGCTTCTGCTCCCGGCGCTCGCCAGCGCCCAGGACCGCGGCGAACTGGCCTTCAACAAGGCCTGCGCCAAATGCCATCCGGCCGAGGTGCAGAAGCGCTCCTTCGGCACCCGCGCACCGGCCGGCCCCCCCATGGCCACGGTGCTGCGCAGGAAGAGCCTGGAGGAGATCCGCACGTGGACCGTGGCACCGCACCGGATCAACCCGAAGACCAACTGCGACACGCGGCTCCTGGCCCCCGACGACATGGACGCGCTCGTGAGCTTCCTGGCGACGGTGACGGTGGCCACGCCGCCTCCGCGCCGGATGCTCCTGCGGCAGCAACTGGAGCAGGGCGGCACGCAGAAGGTTCGTGAACAGCCCGAAGCCGAAGAGAAGGCGAAGTCCCAGCCCAAGAACCAGGGGAAGAAGTGATGCGGACGTTCTACAAGGGACTCTTTGCCCTGGCGCTGACGCTCTCGTCGCCGGCCCTGACGGCCACCACGCCCACCCAGCTCTGCCGCAACGACCTGGACGAGGACGCCCAGGGTGACTTCAAGCTCGGTCCGGACGGCCTCACCGTCGCCAACGACACCATCATCCTGCGCCCTGACGGCCGCCTCCAGCTCAACACCAACCTCAAGAAGCTGGACTCGGAGAACATCACCTTCCCGTTCGACCAGCGCGTCACCATCAGCTACGTGTACGAGTCCGCCGGTGCGTCGCACGCGCTCGGCTACATGTACCTGGATGACGTGAAGGACCGCCACTACGCGGACGCCAACGGCAACCTCGTCGACCTCAACAACAACGGCATCCTCGACCTGCACGAGGCCCTCTACAACCTCACGCCGGCGGACGACACCAAGCTGACCCACAAGTACATCGGCGTGCTGCCGCGCCGCTGTGACAAGACCTTCACGTCCGGTGGCATCAAGTACAACCATCCCGAACTGGCGATGGACAAGGACTGCAAGGAGAAGTTCGAGTCCCAGCTCGACACCACGGACGCGCGGCCAGGACGCACGTCGGGCGCCTACAACATCAAGGCGGACTGGGTGGGGCTGCAGATGCCCCTGAACAACAACAACTTCGACACTCCCAAGGACCTCTCGGACAACGACGCGTCCGACAAGGGGTTGTTCCCCCACATCCCCAACCTGCTGGAGCCGAGCGCCGCAGCCAACGGCTATCTGGGCCTGGGGCGCATGGTCTTCCTGCTCGCGGATGACGACAGCGACAAGACCGTCTTCCGCAAGCTGGGCCCCGTGCAGGATGCCACCACCGACAACGACGGCATCCCGGACTACGACGTCTCCAAGTACGACTACCGCGGCCTCGAGCAGTCGGTGAACCCCGACCCCGGCATCACCGCCCGTGACCGCACGGTGGACCTGGGCCTCATCGAGGGCGGCAAGGAGATCGTCTTCTTCGCCATCGTCTACTACGACGCCCGCCACAACCTGGACAACGACACGGTCGCGCCCTGCCTCAAGCGCAAGAAGTACTCGGACAACGCCGCCGAGGACGGCAAGTGCCTGCTGCACCTGCGCACGTCCATCTCCGTGTTCTTCTCCAAGGCCACCTGGAACATGGACCAGAACTTCCTGGCCCCCGCGGACAACAAGGTGGCCGAGCGCAACATCGGTTGCGAGTACTCCGACCAGTGCAACCCGCCCGGCTACAAGGACGCCTGCACCATCGTCAACACGAACAAGAAGGCCTGCGGCTGGCTGGACGACGCCACCCTCCAGCGCCTGAACACGAACACCTACAACAACCTGCTCATGCCCAAGGAGGGCGTGACGGTGATGCGGCCTGGCACGGAGCCGGGGCTCGAGAAGAAGGAAATCGACCGGATGAACTACATGCCCCACGTCATCGTGGGCGCACCCACCACCGACCCCTTCCGGTGGATCCTCGGCTTCGAGGACCTCAACGGCGGTGGTGACCGGGACTTCAACGACATCGTGTTCCTCATCAACAAGGAGAACGGCGGTGGCGCCAAGTCCACCACCATCACCTCCAAGGTGCTGAGCCCGGAGGGCGATACGCCCGGCCAGAACTTCACCATCACCAAGGTGCGCTTCCGCCGTCAGGACGACGTGGCGCCCTACGCGAAGCCCGGCAATCCCCCCACGGAGATCCGCAAGGACTGCACTTCAGCGCCTTGCTGGACCGAGGAGGCCAAGAATGCCTGCACGTCGACCGGCATCCTGCCCACCATCACCTATTCCATCGCGGTGGACTGCCGCACCTTCGACCCGGTCAACATCAAGTACAACGACAACCCGAACCCCACGTGGGTGCCCGTGGTCTTCCCGGCCCAGACGCCCGCCGCCCAGGAGGTGGAGATCGACATCCTGGCGCTGGGCCTGACCGGTTCGCAGCTGTGCTGGAAGGTGGACATCAGCAGCCCCAACGAGCAGTGCCGTCCCATCATCGACGACGTCGACATCGGCTATCAGGCCGTGCGCGCGGGTGCCTATTCGCGCGCCACCCCCACCACGGTGGGCAACGTGGTCATGTGGGGTGTGAACGAGACGCCGGGACAGAACTGGGGCACGGGTTGGCCCTCCGTGGAGAGCAGCCTGCCCGCTCCCGGTATCCGGGCCTATGACGGCGCCAAGGACTACACCCTGCGAGGCCGGTTGTACCTCCAGTCCATCTACGACCCTGAGAACCCCGAGACGACCACCAACGAGCAGCAGTGGGAGGGCGGCCGCGTGATGGCCGTGTCCATGACCTCCGGTGAGCCGCGCAACCGCAAGCTCTACTCGATGAACGCCGCGGGCCAGCGCAAGGAGGTCAAGGAGCTGGCCGGCACCGCCGACAGCGTGCTGTTCCCGGACGTGCTCTGCAACGACTACAGCGAGATCGACAGGCGCTATCCGTATGACCTGAACAAGGACAACATCTGCGGCACGCCCACCATCACGCAACCCCCGGGGACGGACAAGCACATCACCGGCGACCACAACGACCGCGACTTCCTGGTGGACTGGCTGTACGGCTACGAGAACCGTCACGCCGCCGGGGCCAACAACGCGCGCCGGCCCTGGCCCATGGGCGGCGTCAACCAGTCCACCGTGGGCGTGGCCGTCCCGCCGTATCAGGACTCCTGGTACCAGGCCGCGAAGGCCAGCGAGCGCGACCTGTACTTCAAGAACTTCATGACGCCCCTGAAGGAGCGGAGCAGCATCGCCTATGTGGGGACGATGACCGGTGTGCTCCACGCCTTCGACACGGGCGAGTATCGCGCGGCCCTGAACGACGAGTGCGTCTCTGGCAGCCAGTACCGGGGCTTCTTCGTTCCGGAGAAGTGCGGCACGAAGGAGAAGCCCGCCGAGCGCATGTACGGCAAGGGCAGCGAGGTCTTCGCCTACATGCCCAGGCTGATGCTGGGCCAGTACCGCAACCAGTACGTGCGCTTCCGCAACTCCGGTACCCTCGTGCGCCCCCAGATGGACGCCACGCCGGCCATCGCCAACGTGGACCTGGGTGACAAGAACGGCTGGGACGCCAGCATCAAGTACGACTGGACCCCGCTGACCACGGAGAACAAGAAGCAGGGCGCCAAGACGGTGCTCGTCTCCGCGACGGGCAAGACCTCCCCCGTGGTCTTCTCGCTCGACATCACGAATCCGAAGGACTCGTGGTACCCCTCGCCCATGTGGGAGTTCAGCTTCATGGACACCGCCATGGCCTCCTACTTCAGCGCGGCGCAGGTCCTGAACAGCGCCGTGCTGCTGCCGGACAACAGCGGTTCGCGGCACGTCCCCAACGTCGCCCGCATCTCCTGGGGCTCGGCGGATGAGAAGGACCGGCGTTGGGTGTCGGTGGTGGGCACGGACTACCAGCCGGCGGACAAGCGCGCGGGCACCGTCTACGTGCTCGACATGAAGACGGGCCAGCCGCTCGAATCCGGCTCGGGTCCGGCGGGCAAGTACGCGGGCGTCATCACGCTGGAGAAGGGCTCCGGCGTCGCGGCGGCGACGCCGATGGTGGACCTGGACCGGGACGGCAGCTACGACGTGATGTACGTCCCCACCACGTCCGGAAGCGTCTGGCGCGTCAACTTCAAGAAGGTGAAGATCACCGACCCGGCCGGCGACCAGGTCCAGAAGTGCATGCTGGCGCATGCCGCCACGGCCCTGAAGGACCACAAGGACGCCGCCAGCCAGACGGCGCTGGAGCTCCAGCAGCTCTACTCCAGCATGGCGGTGCAGTTGGTCACCACCAAGACGGGGCCGGCGGTGCGGTTCTACTTCGGCACCAGCGACAATCCGGATGAGTACTCGGACGGCTATCCCGAGTTGGATCCCAAGAAGCCCACCTACCAGTACCACCTGCTCGCCTTCGAGGACTCGGACCCGACCGGCAGCAAGCCGTGCGCGGAGCTCAAGCCCCTGTGGGTGCAGAAGATGGATGCGGGCCAGAAGCTGTGGGGCGGTGTGGCGCTCAGCGAGGAGAACGTCTTCGCCGCCACCGCGGCGGGCACGGCCGCGGACATCTGCAACCTGAGCGATACGCTCAAGGGTCAGTCGTACGTCGCCAACAAGGGGACAGGCGCACTGATCAGCAAGAAGGACAACAGCTTCCACGCCATCGTCGCGCCCGTCATCCATGACGGCTTCGTCCTGCAGGGCACGGTGACCGGAGATGTCGCGCCGACGCCCGCGCCTGAGAACCCGGACGGGAAGCACAACAACCCGACCGCCAATGGTGGCGTTCCCCGTTCGCAGATCATGATGTGGGAGCCGCTGCCCGACGGGAGACTGCCGCAATGAAGCAGCGTGCCTCACGAGGCGTCACCCTGTTGGAGGTCATGGCCACGATGACGGTCATGCTGCTGGGCGTCATGGCGGCCATGACCGTCGTGACCCAGACGAGCGCCTCCAACCGGCGCACGCTGACCGCCAACCAGGCCCAGGTGATCGCGGAGCAGGCCCTGGAGCGGGTCATGACGCTGGGCTGCCTGAACCCGACCTGCAACAACCTGCGGGACGAGAACTACTCCGTCTGGCAGACGGCTTCGGGGGCGCTGCGGACCATCGCGCCCACGGAGCCGGGCCTGGTGGCGAGGGAGTACAGGGTGAACATCGACGTGGACAACCCGAGGGAGCCCATCACCATGGAAGGGGCCAAGGTGGGCTGGCCCCCGCTGGACCGCATCGTCGTGGCGGGAGCGCCTGGCACCGTCGTGAACGTGCGGGTGTCCGTGAGCTGGGATGAGCCGGGGTTCCGCTCGGACCGGCAGATGGTGGTCCTCCAGACGCGGATGGCGCCATGAAGACCTCCTCGTTCCCGGGCCGGGGGTTCACGCTCCTTGAGATGATGATCGCCAGTGCCCTGGGTGTCGTCGTCATCACCACGGGGCTGGTGGTGGGCACCCAGATGCAGAAGCGCGCCCTCTTCGAAGAGCAGACGATGACGGCGCAGGTGACGGGCCGGACCGTGAAGGACGTGCTCGTCGCCGACGTGTGGCGGGCGGGCGTGGGCATGGGCAACACGCCCATCGCCTTCGACGTCGACGATGAGCGGTCCGCCATCACGGTGTGGCACAGGGCCGACCTGACCGCGGACGCGACCTTCGTGCAGGCCCCCACGGCGGCGCTGGCCTCGGACGCCCTCCAGCTCTACTGGGGTGAGACGAACGGAGCCATCACGCTGGCGTCATGCCCGGGGGGAGACTTCCGGAACGGCAATACCTTCTGCGCGCTCCCCGAGGCCCCCACGGCCCTGGTCACACCCAGTGGCCCGACGCTCGCGGTCATGGCGAGCGGTGGCCGCCGGATGGCGTGCCCCGTGAACATCACCGCCGTGGCGCCTGGCGCGCCCGGCAGCATGTCCACCATCACCACCGACGGCGCCGACAAGAACCCTGCCTGCATCGACGGCGCTGCCGCCTGGAGCGGGCCCACAGGGCTGGCCATTGACGTCGTGAACTGGATGGCCATGCGGCTGGGGGGCGTGGCCTACCGGGTGAACTGGAGGAACAACATCCCCACGCTGGAGTACCGGCCCGTGGGGGAGGCCAACTGGTTGCCGCTGAGCCGTGACGTGGAACAGCTCACCGTGCGGGAGGGGCTCATCGACTTCAACAACCCCGACAACGCCCTGCAGTGGTTCCCCAATGAAGGCATGCTCCCCGTCCCCGCGCAGGCACACCCGGCCATCTCCGAGTGCACGCTGGCGAAGTACGACACCAACGAATGCTCACTGGGTCTGCTGGAGGCGGATGGCTCCGCGGTGGTGAAGCCCCCCAATGACCTGGATCTGCGCAAGAGGCTCCGCCAGCGGGTCCGCCAGTTGGAGGTGACCCTGGTCATCCGGACCCGTCGTTCCAACCAGGAAGCGATCCAGCCCGGGCTGGATGAGGAAGGCTTCGTGCGAGACGGGTACAGCCGCCGACGGTTCACCTTCACGGTCGAGCCCCGCAACTTCATGAGCGTGGGAATGGTCCGGGTGGCCGGAGCGGGAGGGGCAGCGCCATGAAGAACACGCGAGGAATGACGCTGCTGGAGATGATGACGGCCGTCGCGGTGTTGGGGGTGCTCGCCACCCTCGCCATTGCCGGCATGCAGGGCAACATCAGCGCCCAGCGCGAAAACACCGCGACGCGTGAGTTGTGGTCGTCCGCGCTGCGGGCACGCCAGCTCGCCATCAGCACGAACCAGCCCGTGCGCATCGTGGTGGAGAACGACATCACCCTGCCAGACGGCTCGCGGGCCACCGTGGCGCGCTGGGAGCGCCTGAAGTGTGGCACCGACCTCAGCACCCCGGATGAATGGACCCTGGACAACTGCCCCAGTCCAGCCTGTGTGGACAAGACCTGCCGCACCGAGCCCAACTGCTGCACGGACACGGGGCAGGACATCATCATCCCCACCACGATGAGCGCCGCGGACATCAACAACCTGTGCTTCCTGCCGGGTTCCGGCCGGCCGGCGCTCAACAAGATGGACTGCCTGCAGGGGCAGCTCGGTCAGCCCGCCACCATCGCGGGGGCGGCGCCCTTGGATGAATCCATCCAGTTCCGGTTCACCTCCAACCGCGCCAAGAGCGTGCTGATGGTGGAGCCGCTGACGGGCATGTCCAACGTGATGGACTGCGATTCGATGTCCGCCACCACCACGGACACCGCCAAGCGGGACATCCGGCTGGCGAACGCCTGCGACAAGCCCTGAGCGGGCCTGCCGCGCGCCCGGGGACCTTCCCATGTCCCGGGCGCGCGTGAGCCTCCCCGCCCAGCGGCCGTCCCGCTGTCCCCCTGGACACGACAGGTGTCCGCATCCAGCGTTGATTTGGGAGAGGCCGCACCCTAATTAGCCGAGGGCCCCACACGGGCCCCCGAATGGATACCTCTCCTCCTCCGAAGTCCGATGGCACGCCCTGGCCCGGCGGCGCTCCCCCTTCCTCCGGTGATGCCTTCGCCCGGCTCCTCGCCTCCCTGCGCGTGGGACACCGTGCGCGGACGCAGGGGGTGAAGGGCGCGGCGCGCGGCCACCTGCTCGCCCGCCTGCACCGCGAGCTGCGCGCGCCCCTGGTGTGCGTGGCCGTGGATGAAGAAGCGGCGGACGCGCTCGCGCACGACCTGGCCTTCTTCCTGGGAGGCACCGGCAGCCTGCTGGAGCCTCGCGTGCTGCGGCTGCCCGCGGACGAGGTGCTCCCGTACGACGAACTGTCGCCGGAGGCAGGCCCCATCACGGAGCGCCTGGGCGCGCTGTTCCACCTGGCGCGCGGCACGCCGTTCCCCGCGCTGGTGCTGTCCCTGCGCGCGCTGCACCGCCGCGTGCTGCCGCTGGGGGTGATGGAGGGGCTGGCCCAGCGCGTGGAGGTGGGCCAGGACTTCGACCGCGACTCGCTGGCGCGGAAGCTGGCGTTGATGGGCTACCAGAACAGCCCGCTGGTGGAGGACAAGGGCACCTTCAGCGTGCGCGGCGGCCTGCTGGACGTCTTCAGCCCGCTGTACGAGCGGCCGGTGCGCCTGGAGTTCTTCGGGGACACCATCGAGTCCATCCGCGTCTTCGACCCGGAGTCGCAGCGCACCGTGGACGCGCTCAAGACGGTGGACCTGGTGCCCGCGCGCGAGCTGCTGCTCACCGACGACACCCGCCCGCGCGCCGAGGCCGCCGCCCGCGCGGTGGCGGACCGCATCAACCTGCCCACCATCAAGCTGCGCGAGCGGCTGGACGCGCTCCGCGAAGGGCTGCCCGGCTTCGGGCTGGAGGGGCTCTTGCCCGGCTTCTTCGAGGGCGGGCTGGCCTCCGTGTTCGACTACCTGCGCGCGTGGGCGAAGGAGCCCGTCGTCTACCTGGACGACCCGATGGGCCTGGACCGCGCGCTGGAGGAACTGACCGCGGAGCTGGCGAAGGGCGTGGAGGAGGCGGACGCGCGCCAGGACCTCACCTATCCACCGGAGCACCACTTCCTCACGCGCGAGGGCGTGGCGGAGGGCCTCAAGGCCCTGCGCGTGATGGAGGGCGGAGGCCTGTCGCTCACGCAGTCCGAAGCGCCCGTGGCCTTCACCTTCGGCACGACGCAGGACCTGCGCGAGGCCATCCTCGCGCACCACGGTGAGGAGGGCGCGCTCACCCCGCTGGTGGAGCGGCTCCAGCGCTGGCGCGACACCGGCGTGGCGTGCGCGGTGGCGTGCGGCACGCTCAGCCAGGCGGACCGGCTGAAGCGGCTGCTGTTGGACCGCTCCGTGATGGTGAAGGTGCACACGGAAGCGCTGCAGGAACCGGCGAAGCTCTACGAGCCGGCCATCTGGGCGCACCTGTTCACCGGCGAGGTGAGCCACGGCTTCATCGACCCGGAAGGCCGGTTGGCGGTGCTCGCGGACGAGGAGATTTTCGGCGTCCGCTCCCGCCGCCGCGTCAAGCGCAGCAAGAAGCTGGACGCGTTCGCCGCGGGCTTCAAGGACCTGAAGGAAGGCGACCTCATCGTCCACACCGACTTCGGCATCGGGCGCTACGCGGGCCTGACGAAGATGGAGGTGCAGGGCGTGCCGGGGGACTTCCTCGTCCTGGAGTACGCGGGGCGGGACAAGATCTATCTACCGGTGGGCCGCATGAGGCTCATCCAGAAGTTCACCGGCGGCGACCCGGAGAAGGTCCAGCTGGACAAGCTGGGCACGACGAGCTGGGAGAAGACGAAGAAGCGCGTCAAGGAGCAGCTGCTCAAGATGGCGGCGGAGCTCCTGCAGATGGCCGCCGCGCGCAAGGCGCACCCGGGCTATGCGTTCGCGCCGCCGGACCGCTACTTCGCCCAGTTCGAGGCGGACTTCGAGTTCGACGAGACGCCGGACCAGGCGAAGGCCATCGAGGACGTGCTCGCGGACATGCAGAAGGCGCAGCCGATGGACCGGCTCGTCTGCGGCGACGTGGGCTACGGCAAGACGGAGGTGGCGATGCGCGCCGCCTTCAAGGCCACGTTGGACCGCAAGCAGGTGGCGGTGCTGGTGCCCACCACGGTGCTGGCGCAGCAGCACTTCCACTCCTTCAAGAAGCGCTTCAAGGACTACCCCGTCACGGTGGAGGTCATCTCCGGCATCCGCAAGCCGCCGGAGATCCGCGACATCCTCCGCCGCGCGAAGGAGGGCAAGGTCGACATCGTCATCGGCACGCACAAGCT
Source organism: Corallococcus sp. AB030 (assembly GCF_003668965.1). Lineage (NCBI taxonomy): Bacteria > Pseudomonadati > Myxococcota > Myxococcia > Myxococcales > Myxococcaceae > Corallococcus > Corallococcus sp. AB030. Next base: position 75,273 of record NZ_RAWQ01000009.1, on the reverse strand, counting down.
GCTGGCGGGCGAAGTGGCCTTCAAGGACCTGGGGCTCCTGGTGGTGGACGAGGAGCAGCGCTTCGGCGTGAAGCAGAAGGAGGCGCTCAAGCGGCTGCGCACGCAGGTGGACGTGCTGACGCTGACGGCGACGCCCATCCCCCGCACGCTGCACATGAGCATGTCCGGCGTGCGCGACATGAGCATCATCGCCACGCCGCCGCAGGACCGCCGGGCCATCCGCACCTTCGTGATGAAGTACGACGAGGGCGCCATCAAGGAGGCCGTGGAGCGGGAGATTGCCCGCGGTGGCCAGGTCTTCTTCGTGCACAACCGCGTGGAGTCCCTGCCGTCCATGGAGCAGGAGCTGAAGAAGCTCCTGCCCAACGTCTCCATCGGCGTGGCGCACGGCCAGATGGGCGAGGGGCAGCTGGAGAAGGTGATGCTCCAGTTCACGGAGCACAAGTTCCAGGTGCTGCTGTGCACCAGCATCATCGAGAGCGGCATCGACATCTCCAGCGCCAACACGATGATCGTCAACCGCGCGGACCAGTTCGGCCTGGCGCAGCTCTACCAGCTGCGCGGACGCGTGGGCCGCAGCAAGGAGCGCGCGTACGCGTACCTGATGGTGCCCACCCGCCGTCCGGTGACGAAGGACGCGCAGCGGCGCCTGGAGGTGCTCCAGAACTTCACGGAGCTGGGCGCGGGCTTCTCCATCGCCAGCCACGACCTGGAGATTCGCGGCGCGGGCAACCTGCTGGGCGAGAAGCAGTCCGGCGCCATCGCGGAAATCGGCTTCGACCTGTACGCGCAGCTGATGGAAGAGGCGGTGGCGGAGCTGCAAGGCCAGCCGCCCAAGGTGCACGTGGAGCCGGACATCAACCTGCCCATGCCGGCGCTCATCCCCGACGACTACGTGGCGGACGTGCACCAGCGGCTGGTGTTCTACAAGCGCTTCAGCCAGGCCAGCCACCCGGACGAGGTGACGGACCTGCGCGCGGAGCTGGTGGACCGCTACGGCGAGGCCCCCGACGAGGTGGACGCCCTCTCCGAGGTGACGCTCCTCAAAATCGACATGCGCGAGCTGCGGCTGCGCGCGCTGGAGGGGGGCCCGGCCCGGCTGTCGCTGGCGCTGGGCGGCGACGCGCTCCTGGACGGCGCGAAGGTGGCGGGGCTGGTGCAGCGCTCCAAGGGCTTCTACCGGCTGACGCCGGACATGAAGCTCATCGCCCGCGTGCCCCCGGAGGTGAAGGGGCACGCCCTGCTGGCGGAGGCACACAAGCTGCTGCGCGACGTGGGCACCTGCGCGCTGCCCCGGCACTGACGCACGCCCGGGGACTTACGATAGGCTGGCCGCCGAATGGCGATTGAGAAGGCGTTGTTGCTCATCGCGGACATCGGCGGCTACACCCGCTTCATGCGGCAGCACCGCTTCGGTCTCGCGCACGCGCAGGACACGGTGGCCCAGCTGCTGGAAGCCGTCATCGACGCGTCCGGGCGGTTCAAGCTGGCGAAGCTGGAAGGCGACGCGGCCTTCTTCTACGCCGTGGGCGAGGACACCTCGCCGGTCGCGAAGCAGGTGGCTGCCATCCGCCGCGCGTTCCTGGAGCGCCGGGAGCAGCTGGCCATCGACCGCATGTGCAACTGCGACGGGTGCACGCAGGTGGGCAACCTGACGCTCAAGTTCGTGGCCCACGCCGGGGAGGTCGCCTTCCAGAAGGTGAAGCACCTCACGGAGCTGGCGGGGGTGGACGTCATCCTCCTGCACCGGATGCTGAAGAACGACGTGCCCATCTCCGAGTACGTCCTGATGACGGACGCGGTGCACCAGCACCTGGGGCCGGAGCTGCGCCAGCTCAGCCAGGGGCTGGAGCACGACTTCGAGGGCATGGGCCGCACGTCGACGCACTACATCGAACTGAGCTCGCTGGTGACGAGCGTGCCCGCGCCGCGCCCCAACCTGCTGCGCAAGCTGTGGAACAAGCTGACCCTGGAGCTGCGCTCGCTGAAGTACGTGCTCGGCTTCAAGGAGGCGTGCGAGGGCTTCCGCAACGTCGAGGTCGTCGACGCCGTCCCCGAGAATCCCTGAGCCGCGCCTTCAGCCTCCCGTGCAGAAGCGCGCGACGGCCTGCGTGAGCGCGGCCTCGCAGCGCACCAGGTCCTCCATGGGGACGAACTCTCCCGTCTGGTGCGCGACGCGGATGTCGCCGGGGCCGAACACCACGGCCTCCGCGCCCAGCTCCGTGAGCTGCGGGGCCTCCGTGCCGAAGGACACCGTTTCGGACGCGTTGCCGCTGACCTGCTCCAGGAAGCGCACCACGTCCGCGTCGCCGCGCGTGTGGACGCCGCGGTCCATGCGCAGGACCTTGATGCGCGCCTCGTAGGCGGGCTCGTCGCGGGTGAGCTCCTGGCGGATGTGCTCCATCATCTCCGGGACGCGCTCCGCGGCCTGGCCGGGGATGGGGCGCCATTCGACGGTGAAGCGGCAGGAGCCGGGCAGGACGTTCTTCGCCTTGCCGCCCTGGATGAGGCCCACGTTCACGGTGGTGAAGGGCGGCTGGAAGCCCTCGTCGCGGTCCTCGCGCAGGACGGTGTTCGCCAGCGTCTCCAGCCGGTGCAGGAAGCGGCCGGCGCGGAAGATGGCGGACGCGCCCAGCTCCGGGTACGCGCTGTGCCCTTCCTTGCCCAGCACCTCCACCTCCGCCAGGCAGTAGCCCTTGTTGGCGCGCACGGGGATGAGGCGCGTGGGCTCGCCGACGATGGCGTGCCTGGCGCGACCCAGGCCGGCGGACACCAGCTTCTTCGCGCCCACCAGGCCGACCTCTTCATCGGCGGTGAGGATGACGAGCAGGGGCGCGTCCAGCTTCGGCAGGTCCTTGCGGGTGGCGGTGTGCAGCGCGCAGGCGATGAAGCCCTTGGTGTCGCAGGCGCCGCGGCCGTACAGCTTGCCGTCGCGTTCGGTGAGGCGCAGCGCGTCCGTCCAGGCGGCGTCGTAGGGCACGCAGTCGGAGTGGCCCACCAGGGCCAGCGCGGCGCGGTCGGCGTCGCCCTTGCGCGCGACGAGGTTCACCTTCGCCACGCCCGCTTCGTCGGTGTAGTGCTGGCGCTCGGCGGTGAAGCCCGCGGCCTCCAGCCGCGCCTGGGCGTAGTCGATGAGGGGCGCGTTGGGGCGCGAGGACGTGGTGTCCAGTGCCACCAGTTCCGCCAGGGTGGCCCGCAGCGCGGGCAGCGTGTCGCTCATGGGACGGCCTCCAGTCAGGCCACCTCCATGCCACCGCCCGCGCCGCGACGCCAGTGTGGCCGTGCCCTCAGCGTCGCGCGGAGGCCACCGCGTCCGCGTCCGTGGCCGAGGGGAACACGGAGTTGTCATCCGCTCCCGGCCGGCCCAGCCCCTTGGAGATGGCGGGCGCGGACGCCGTCACCCGGCCCACGTAGAAGACGCCGTGGTAGCCGTCCTTGTTGGGCGAATCCCAGACGTGCACGAAGAAGCGGTCGCCGTTGTCCTTGCCCTTCGCTTCCTTCACGCCGCAGTCCAGCTTGCGGCTGCGTTCGTCCGGCGCGCAGATCCACGCCGAGCCGCTGTCATAGGCCACGTCCAGCGCCACCACGTGCTTCAGCCGGGCGGCCAGGAGCCTCCCCATGGGCTGGTACTGCTTGTCCCAGGGCAGGCCCTTCGCCGTACGGGGATGGATGTTGCCGCTCACCACCAGATGGAAGCGCGCGGGGCCAGCTTCCACTTCCTTCAACACCGTGGCGGCCAGGGCCTGCTCGCGCTGTTGTCCCGTCAGCTTCGGGTGGTCATAGACGAACACCACCACGTCCAGGCCTCGTGCGCGCAACTGCCGCAACTGCTCCAGCATGTTCGCCACCGCCTCGCTGCCTCGGCCGTCCGGGTACGGGCTGCGCCAGAACGGGGCCTCCATCAGCTTGAGCCAGTCCTCTTCCCTGCCCTGGCTCTGGAGGAAGGTGGTGATGCGCGCCTGGTTCTCCACTGGCAGCTCCAGGCCCACCGACACGGGCGTGCCCACCCCGGTGAGCTGGCAGGCGGACTGCGCGATGAAGCGCGGCACCTCCTGCGTGCCATGCAGTTCTCCCAGCAGCATCACCCCGCCCGCCTTCGCCTGGGCCTTCAGGCCGAGGATGGGCGCGCCGCACTCGGTGAACGCAGGCGCGGACTCCGCTTCGGGTGCTTTCGCCACCGGTTGCATGGACGTGCGTGGGGGGCTCCCGTCCTTCGCCTCCAGGCCCGGCGCGATGGCGTTGAACACCCGCCACTCCATGGTCAGGTCGCGCGTGCCATGCGCGGACTCCGCGACGATGGCGTTCTCTCCGCGCGGCATCGCGAACCGGTCCTCGTCATCCTCCATGCTGAGGCCGAGGCCGCCTTCGAGCGTCTCCGGAGCTCCGGGCGCGGGAACGAGTCCCTGGCGGATATCCTCCATCCGCCGGCGGTCCATGCCCATGTTGCGGCTCGCGCCCCACTCCAGCTCCTTGCCGGGCGCGGAGAGCGTCTTGTTCGCGCTGCGGGTGACGCGGATGATCCACAGCTTGCTCTTCGTGGGCGTCTCCCGCTTGCCCAGCACGAGATAGCGGTGCCAGTAGCCGGAGATCTTCGAGCCACCGAACTCCTCCTTCCATTCGGTCTGCAGCACCGGGCTGTCCGGGGCCTCGCGGAAGCTCAGCTTCGCGTCCACGAAGTATTGGCGCACGGAGGGCCACACTTCCTCCAGGGGCCGGTCGTAGATGGCCTCCCGCCCCATCAGGTCCCAGTCCACTGGACGTGCGGCACAGCCCGCCGCCAGGAACACCGCCAGACATCCCACGTTCAGCATCGAGCGCATTCGCAGTGCTCCCTTCGTGGCATTCATCACTGACCCGACGGGGGCGACACCGCTCCCGGGTTCCCCAGGCCCTTGAGGACAGCGGGCTCGGAGGCCGTCACGTGCCCCACGTAGAAGACGCCGTGGTAGCCGTCATTGTTGGCCGAGCTCCACGTGTGCATGAAGAAGCGGTCGCCGTTGTCCTTCCCCTTCGCTTCCTTCACACCGCAGTCCAGCTTGCTGGTTTGCTTGTTCGCCGCGCAGATCCACGCCGTGCCGCTGTCGTAGGCCATGTCGAGTGCGGTGACGTCCTCGACCTGGTCCTTCAGCAGGTAGCCCATGGGCTGGTACTGCTTGTCCCAGGGCAGGCCCTTCGCCGTGCGGGGATGGATGTTGCCGCTCGTCACCAGGTGGAAGCGCTCCGGCTTTGCCTTCACCTGTGCCAGCACCGTCTTCGTCAGCGCGTCCTCGCGCTGCTGGCCGGACAGCTTCGGGTGGTCGTAGACGAACACCGCCACGTCCAGGCCCTGCGCTCGCAAGTGGCGCAACTGCTCCAGCATGTTCGCCACCGCCTCGCTGCCTCGGCCGTCCGGATACGGGCTGCGCCAGAACGGGGCCTCCATCAGCTTGAGCCAGTCCACGTCACCGCCCTGGCTCTGGAGGAAGGTGGTGATGCGATCCTCGTTCTCCACCGGCAGCTCCAGGCCCACCGTCACCGGCATGCCGGACGTGACGAGCTGACACACGGACTGCGCGATGAAGCGCGGCACCTCCTGCGTGCCGTGCAGCTCACCCAGCAGCATCACCCCACCCGCCTTCGCCAGCTTCTTCAGGCCGAGGATGGACTGGCCGCATTCGGTGAACGTCGCCGCTGCCTTCGCCACCGGCTGCTCCGTCTTCACCGGCTGCGTCTTCGCGAGCTTGGGCATGATGCCCCGGAAGACCCGCCACTCCATGGTCAGGTCGCGCGTCCCCTGTCCCGACTCCATGTAGAAGGCGTTCTCTCCCACCGGGAAGGCCAGCCGGTCCTCAGTGTCTTCCACGCTCAGGACATTCGGATCATCGCCCCCGGCAACGGCCCGGGAGATACCCCAGTCGATCTCCTTGCCCGGCTGGGACAGCGCCTTGTTCACCGACTTGGTGATGCGGGTGATCCACAGCTTGCTCTTCGTCGGCGTCTCCCGCTTGCCGATGACCATGTACCGGTGCCAGTAGCCCGCGATCTTCGAGCCGCCGAACTCCTGCTTCCACTCGGTCTCCAGCACCAGGCTGCCCCGGTCCTCCCGGTAGGGCAGGTTCGCATCCTTGAAGTACTCACGGACCGACGGCCACATCTCCTCCAGCGGCACGTCGTAGATGGCTTCGTAGTCCGGCGTCTCCAGGTCCTGCCGCCCCGCGCAACCCACCGCCAGGAGCAACGCCAGCCATCCCACTTTCACCATCGAGCGCATTCGCAGTGTCCCCTCTCGTTCCGCGATGCCCGAATAACGTCGTGGGGGCGGTGGACATATCGAGGCCCGTGAAAAGCCAGAGGCCGCGCGGGCCACCGGCTCCGGTGACTCGCACGGCCCCTGTGCTTCTGCCTCGGGTCCGGGTTACGGAGCGGACGCGGGCGCCGCGTCCGGGTTCCCCAGACCCTTGTTGATGGCGGGTTCGGACGCCGTCACGTGGCCCACATAGAAGACCCCGTGGTAGCCCTCCTTGTTGGTTGAGTTCCACCGGTGCACGAAGAAGCGGTCGCCGTTGTCCTTCCCCTTCGCTTCCTTCACACCGCAGTCCAGCTTGCGTCCCTGCACATCCGCCGCGCAGATCCACGCCGTGCCGCTGTCGTAGGCCATGTCCAGCGCCGTGACGTCCTCGACCTGGTCCTTCAGCAGGTAGCCCATGGGCTTGTACTGCTTGTCCCAGGGCAGGCCCTTCGCCGTGCGCGGATGGACGTTGCCACTCACCACCAGGTGGAAGCGCTTGGGTGTCGCCTTCACCTGCGCCAGCACCGTCTTCGTCAGCGCGTCCTCACGCTGCTGGCCGGACAGCTTCGGGTGGTCGTAGACGAACACCGCCACGTCCAGGCCCTGCGCTCGCAACTGCCGCAGCTGCTCCAGCATGTTCGCCACCGCCTCGCTGCCACGTCCGTCCGGATACGGGCTGCGCCAGAAGGGGGCCTCCATCAGCTTGAGCCAGTCCACCTCGCCGCCCTGGCTCTGGAGGAACGTGGAGATTCGCTCCTCGTTCTCCACCGGAAGTTCCAGGCCCACCGTCACCGGCATGCCCGCCGTGACGAGCTGACACACGGACTGCGCGATGAAGCGCGGCACCTCCTGCGTGCCGTGCAGCTCACCCAGCAGCATCACCCCACCCGCCTGCGCCAGCTTCTTCAGGCCGAGGATGGACTGGCCGCACTCGGTGAATGCCGGTGCGTCCTTCGCGCCCGGCGCCTTCGCCACCTGCTGCTCCGCGCTCACCGCCTGCTGCTTCGCGAACTTCGGCATGATGCCCCGGAACACCCGCCACTCCATGGTCAGGTCTCGCGTGCCCTGTCCCGAGTCCACGTAGAAGGCGTTCTCTCCCACCGGGAAGGCGAGCCGGTCCGCATCGTCCTCCACGGAGACGCCATACGCCTCGCTCGCGGACGCATCCCCCGGGGCCCCCGTACCGCGATCACCGGGAGGTCCGCCGAGCCCGCGGCCAGCGCCCCAATCCAGCTGCCGGCCGGGCTGGGCCAGCGCCTTGTTCACCGTCTTGGTGATGCGGATGATCCACAACTTGCTCTTGGTCGGCGTCTCCCGCTTGCCGATGACCATGTAGCGGTGCCAGTAGCCGGCGATCTTCGAGCCGCCGAACTCCTGCTTCCACTCGGTCTCCAGCACCAGGCTGCCCCGGTCCTCCCGGTAGGGCAGATTCGCGTCCGTGAAGTACTCACGGACCGACGGCCACATCTCCTCCAGCGGCATGTCGTAGATGGCTTCGTAGTCCGGCGTCTCCAGGTCCTGCCGCCCGGCACAGCCCCCCACCGCCAGTCCCATCAGCATCACCAGCGACAACCAGATTCCTGAACGCATCCACATCCTCCCGCACCCTCAACGCGCCGACGGCGCCCCCCATATCGAACCGGGTCCCCTCCCCTACGGGTAGAGGCGCCGGGCGAGCTGCTGGAAGGCCCTGCCACTCTCCTCCGTCAGCGGATGGCGGCCGTCCCGGACCACGAGCCGCCCCGCCACCGCCACCTCGCGCACCGCGCCTCCCGCCGCGCCGAAGACGATGCCCGGCAGGAGCGACGCGGAGCTCGCGCCCACCAGCGACGGGTGATGCACGTCCACCGTGAAGAAGTCCGCGGGCGACCCCGGCGACAGCGTGCCCGTGCCCATCCCCAGGCTTCGCGCGCCCTGCACCGTGGCCATGTCGAAGAGCCGCGCCGCCAGTCCATCCAGCGTCCCTGTTCCCGGGTCCAGCACCGCGCGGCGCAGCCGCACCAGCCGCAGGTGCTGCTCCAGCTGCCGGGCCTCGTCCAGCAGGTCCACCACCGTCTGGCTGTCCGAGCCGAAGCTCACGCGCGCCCCGGCCTTCACCAGCGCGTCCGCCGGCACGATGCCGTCACCCAGGTTGCGCTCCGTGGACGGGCACGCGCACACCGTGGCCTCCGCGCGGCCCAGCAGCGCCACTTCGTCCTCCGTCAGGTGCACGCCGTGCACGGCCGTGAAGCGCGGCCCCAGCAGGCCCACGTCCGACACCAGCTCCACCGGACGGCGGCCGTGCTCCGCGAGGCACGCCTCAATCTCCTTCGGCTGCTCCGCCACGTGCATGTGGATGGGCATGCCGGCGGGCGCGGAGCGGGCCACCTGCGTCAGCCAGTCCCGCGACACCGCGCGCACGCTGTGCGGCGCGAGCCCCACGTTCACCCGCGCGTCACCGCGTGTCGCGTGGGCCAGCGCCTCCGTGGTGGACAGGAACGTGTCCACGTCCGCGTCGATGAAGCGGCGCTGGCGCGGGTTCGCTTGCACGTTGAAGCCCGCGCGCCCGTAGCCCACCCGCAGCAGGCAGATGCGCAGCCCCACGTCCGTGGCCGCGCGGATGACCGCGTGCGCCAGCGCGTTGCGGTCCGCGTAGGGCGTCCCATCCGGCTGGTGGTGCAGGTAGTGGAACTCGCCCACCGTGGTGATGCCCGCGAGCACCATCTCCAGGAACACCTGCCGGGAGGCGATGTGGACTTCATCCGGCGTGAGCGCCTCCGCGGCGCGGTACATCGCCTCGCGCCAGGACCAGAAGTCGTCCTGGCCTCCGGCGGACGCCACGTATTCGGTGCGCCCGCGGATGAGCCGCTGGAACGCGTGCGAGTGGCCGTTGACGAGCCCCGGCAACAGCGCCCGCCCCGCGAGCCGCTCCACGCGCGCGCCTTCGGGCACCGCGGCGAGGACCCGGCCATCCGCGCCCACCGCCAGCGCTCGGCCTTCGTGGAAACGCCCTTCCGTGAAGAGGAAGTCGGGTTGGTAGACAGTGATGTCGCTCACGCGCGGCAGCGTATGCCAGTTCGCCGCGACGCGCGGTAGCGGCTTCAGGCGCCCATTTCGGCGGTGTCCATGAAGGGCAATCGGCTGTCCGCCCAGGGCCGGGTGCGCACCGCGTCGCGGATCCACGTGCCGTGGCGCCGTTCGTCCTCACGGTGGCGCCGGATGAGGGCCTTCACCTCCGGGGACCACTCGAACTGGAGCGCCAGCTCATAGGCCCGGTCGAACAGCTCCTCGTTGCCCAACATGGCCCACAGCGTGGCCTCCGTCCCCATCAGCCCCGTCATGGCCGTCAGGCCCTTCATCGCGGAGCCCTTCAGGTCCGGGCGCAGCGTCACCGGCTCGCCCCCGAAGTGCTGGATGAGCGCGTTGAGGTCCTGCACGTGGCGCAGGTGGTCCGCGCGGAAGCTGTTGAGTCGCTCGCGCACCAGGGCGGGCCCGATGCGGGCGATGGCCACGTCATACGCGCCCACCGCGTCGGCATCGAGCTGGGCCAGGCTGTGCAGACGATCCACTTCGGACTTGTTGGCCATGGGTGCCTCCTCCAACCGGGTGCCGAGAATGCTTGGGCCCGAACAACGTGGGGCCTCCTCCGCGCGGAACCAACGGCCCTCCCCGGTACCCATCCCTCCTCCGCACCCAGGGCAGGCGGGCAGCCTGCGTTTCACTCGGGGGTGTGGCCGAAAAGCGGGTCCCGGGTCCGCATGGAGCGCCTGCCCTCCTGGTCGCCCACCAGGCCATGTAAGGAATTGCGCGCCCGCCCTCCTGTGCAGAGCGTTGGAGGGTGAAGACCTCCGAGACCCAGAAGCGGCTGCGGCGCTACCAGACGAAGCGCGACTTCCAGCTCACCCCCGAGCCGTCCCCGGACGTGGTGGCGCCGAGGACGTCCGCGCCCGTCTTCGTCATCCACAAACATGACGCCACGCGCCTGCACTACGACCTGCGCCTGGAGATTGGCGGCGTGCTGGTGAGCTGGGCCATTCCCAAGGGCCCCAGCCATGACCCCTCCGTGAAGCGGCTCGCGGTCCAGACTGAGGACCACCCGCGCTCCTACGCGGACTTCGAGGGCCACATCCCGGACGACCAGTACGGCGGCGGTGATTCGCTGCTCTGGGAGTCCGGCACCTTCGAGGTCGTGCCTCCCGGCGACGCCGAGGCGCAGCTGAAGCGCGGGCACCTGGAGGTCCTTCTGCACGGCGCGAAGCTCAAGGGACGCTGGCACCTCATCCGCACGCGGCCGCGCGGCGGCAAGGCGCAGTGGCTCTTCTTCAAGGCGAAGGACGCATACGCCAAGGCCGACTACGACGTCACCGTGGAGCGCCCCGAGTCCGTGAAGAGCGGCCAGGTGGAGACGCAAGGGCCTCGCAAGCCCGGCGTGCTGCGCGACAAGAAGCCCGCGGCGCGCCTGCAGAAGGTCGTGCGCAAGTCCGCGAAGGCGGCGCGTCCCCCGAAGACGCCAGAGCAACTGCTGGAGCGCGTGTGGCCGCCCATGCTCGCGCGGCTGGCGGTGTCCGACGAAGTGCACGACGAGACGCACTCCTACGAGGTGAAGTACGACGGCTTCCGCGCCGTGTGCGCCCTCACGAAGGGGAAGCTCGCCTTCCAGAGCCGCCGGGGCAACGACCTGACGAGCCGCTTCGGCCGGCTCGCCGCTTCGCTGCGCGAGCTGCCCGTGCGGGACGTGGTGGTGGACGGAGAGGTGATCGCGCTCGACGAGAAGGGGCGTTCGCGCTTCCAGCTCCTGCAGCACACGGAGGAAGGCGCGGAGCAGCGCTTCATGGTGTTCGACCTGTTGTGGCTGGACGGCGAGGACCTGCGCGAGCTCCCCTACGAGGAGCGCCGCGCGCGGTTGGAGCAGCTGATGGCCGACGTGAAGTCGCCGCTGCAGCTCTCCGAGAAGCTGGACCTGCCGCTGTCGCGCGCCCTGCTGGAGGCGCGGCGCAAGGGGTGGGAGGGCATCATCGCCAAGCGCAAGGACGCGCCCTACACGGGCACGCGCTCCGGGGACTGGCTGAAGCTGAAGGTGGTGGCGGGCCAGGAGGTCGTCATCCTGGGGTACCTGCCCATCAAGAACGCGCGGGCGAAGTCGGAGATTGGCGCGCTGCGCGTGGGCGTGCGCGGCAAGAACGGCTTCCACGACGTGGGCAAGGTGGGCACGGGCTACACCTCCGCGGACCGCCGCGAGCTGCGCTGGCTGCTGGACGCCACGCGCGTGAAGAAGCCCGCCGCCGTGGATGCGCCCACGAACACGGACACCGTCTGGGTGAAGCCGAAGTACGTGGCCCAGGTGAACTTCACCGAATGGACGAAGGACGGCCGTCTGCGCCATCCCGTGTTCCAGGGCCTGCGCGGCGACAAGGTGCCGAAGGAGGTCGTGCGCGAACACCCCGCCCCCATCGAAGGTGCCGCACGCCGGGGCTCGAGGCGCGCGCCCATGCAGGCCGCCGCCCGCACCGCGAAGGCGCCCGCCATGAAGACGCCGCGAGGGAAGCAACGCGCGCCGGAGGTGGCCCTCACGCACGGCGAACGTGTTCTGTTCCCCGAGTCCGGCCTGACGAAGGCGGACGTGTTCGCGTACTACGAGCAGGTGGCGCCGCTGCTGTTGCCCGTGCTCGCGGACCGGCCCCTGGCCCACCAGCAGTGGCCCGCGGGCATCCAGGCCGCGGGCTTCTTCCGGCACGAGCTGTCCGGCATCCCCACGTGGATGCCCACGCTGCGCGTGCGCCATGAGGACAAGACGCTGCGCCACGTGAACGTGAAGGACGCGTCCGCGCTCCTGTGGCTCGCCAACCAGTCCGCGCTCACGCTGCACATGTGGCTGTCCCACGCGCCACGGCTGGCACAGCCGGACTTCGTGGTGTTCGACCTGGACCCTGGCGAGGGTGGCTGGAAGGACGTGGTGAAGGTGGCCACCCTGCTGCACGCGCGCCTGGACGAGTTGGGGCTCAAGGGCTTCCCGAAGACGTCCGGCAAGCGCGGCCTGCACGTGCTGGTGCCTCTGGCGCCGGGCCACACCTACGCGCGCACCCAGGCGTTCGCGAACGCGCGGGCGCGCGAGTTGGAGGAGGAGCTGGGCGACATCGCCACCACGGAGCGCTCCATCCGCGAGCGCGGCGGGCGGCTCTACATCGACGCGGGACAGAACGCGCGCGGCAAGACGGTGGTGGCGCCCTACTCCCTGCGCGCCGTGGAGGGTGCTCCCTTCTCCGCGCCGCTCGACTGGAGCGAGGTGAACGGTCGCCTGGACCCGTACCGCTTCCGCCTGAAGACGTTGAAGAAGCGCCTGGACGCCGTGGGGGACCTGTTCGCGCCCGTGCTCCGGGTGAAGCAGGTGCTGCCAGACGGGTGAGCTTGCGGCTGACACGCCGCGCCCTGAACGGATGTTTCCCGAAGGGGCGGCGCGTGCTAGTGCGGCGCCGCCATGTCGTCCGTGACCGTCGTGCCCCCGGCCGTGAAGCCCGCGCCGCGGTGGAAGGTGTCCCTCGCCTACGCCACCTGCTTCATCCTCTGGGGCTCCACGTGGGCCGCCGTGAAGGTGGGGCTGGAGGACCTGCCGCCCCTTCGCTTCGTGGGCACGCGCATGCTCGTGGCCGGGGTGGCGCTGTTGCCCTTCGCGCGCTCGCGCGGGACGGCGCTGGGGGGCGGCACCGGGTGGCGCATCGCGGGGCTGGGCGTGCTCCAGCTGGCGGTGCCCTTCGGGCTGCTCTTCGTGGCGCAGCAGTGGATTCCCTCCAGCTGGTCCGCGCTCCTCTTCTCCACCTTCCCGGTGTGGCTGCTGATGGTGGGCCGCTTCGTGTTTCCGGACCAACCGCTCACCGGGAGCAAGCTCTTCGCCGCGGCGCTGGGCCTGACGGGCGTGGTGGCGCTCCAGTACAAGGAACTGGTGTCACTCAGCTTCTCCGGACAGGTGCTGCTGGGCTGCGCGATGACGCTGTTCGCGGCGTCGGTGGTGGCGGTGGCCAACGTGCTGGTGCGCCGGCACATGACGCACGTACCGCCGCACCTGCTGACGCTGGTGCAGACGTTGAGCAGCGCGGTGCTGCTGCTCTCCGCGTCCGCGATGCTGGAGTGGAACCAGCCGGCGCACTGGACACCGAAGGCGGTGGGCGCGCTCCTGTACCTGGCGCTGGGCGGGACGGTGCTCACCTACCAGTGCCTGTACTGGCTGCTGCCGCGCATCTCGCTGGCGGCGCTGGGCGCCATGGCGCTCCTGGACACGCTGGTGGCGGTGACGCTGGGCGTGGCGCTCTTGGGCGAGCCGCTCACGCCGTCGCTGCTCGCGGGCGGCGCGCTCATCCTCACTGCGGCGGCGCTCGCCAACCGCGACGAGGCTCCGGAGGCGAAGGTGCCTCCGGAAGCCCCACCCGCGGGCTGAATCAGAACGGCAGGGGCAGCGCGTACGCCGTGCCGTTCTGCGTGCCGGTGCGGTAGCTCCTCGGCGCGCCGATGACGACCGACGGCGGCGAGCCTCCGGAGCCGGGGACGACGGCGATGGACTGGCCCAGGTAGGAGCGCTCCGCGCCGTCGCCCACCACCAGCAGGAAGGGCGACAGGGCTCCAGTGGACTTCACGCCGCCGGCGAAGAGGAACGCCGCGCCGTCGCCGTCCGAGGCCACCGATGCGTTGGGCGCGCCCACCCACAGGTCCGGCACGCCGTCACCGTTCAGGTCCCTGCCACCCGACAGCGACGTGCCGAAGCTCACCGCGCGGGCGCGGTACGTCACGGGGATGGGGGTCAGCCCGTCGTTGATGGCGCCCACCACGGTCTCGCCATTGGCCGGGCGCTTCGCGTTGATGGCGGCGACGTCGTAGAGCAACACCGTGGGCTGGTTCACGCCCTCGAACAGGTAGTTGTTGGCCGACACCGCGATGAAGTCTCGCGAGTCCCCCAGGAACTTCCCCGCGCGCGTGGTGGCAATGCCCAGGTTCATCAGCGCGATCTTCTTCTCCGGATCCCCCGCGATGCGCACCATGGAGGACGCCGTGCGGCCACCACACCTCGTGCCGCCCGCGTCGAAGCCGTAGGCAATCACGATGCCCGAGTGCGCGTTGTCCGAGTAGCGCCACGCCACCTCGTGGCAGCCGTCCCCGTTGAGGTCACCCACCGTGGCGATGGCGGAGGTCGTCGGCATCGTGGTGCTCGCCCAATCACCGCCCTCGGACGCGTCCGGCATGGCGGTGGTCGGCCAGGACCAGGCCGGGTCACAGGCCAGCGTCATCTTCGCGAGCGACGCATCCTCGGGCGCGCGGCCCAGGAACACGTCGATGCCGCGGTCGCGCAGCACGGCCAGGTCCTGCTTGCCGTCTCCGTTGAAGTCGAAGCCGCCCACCACGCCCCGGCCGATGGTGGTGCGCTTGCAGCGGGTGTTCGCCGGGTCGTGGCAGCCGGTGACCACGGACGGCGCGAACACGCGGTAGGCCTGCTTGAAGGTGCCATCCGCCTGCCCCAGCGACACCAGCAGTCCGCCCAGCGACTGCGTGGCCGTCGTCATGCAGGCGTTCGCCACGTAGGGGTCGCGCTCCGTCGCGGCGGAGTTCGTCGCCGGGATGACGAGCCCCGTGGCGCCGGCCACCATGTCCGGCCGGCCGTCGCCGTTGAAGTCCGTGAACGCCACGTCCACGCCCACGTTGCGGCCTCCGTGCCACGGAGAGCTGGCGCCCTCCCCTGACACGATGGCTTTGCCCGGCTCCGCGGTGTCGAAGGTGTACGCGCGGCCCACGGTCATGTCCGCGCCGTCGCTGTTGGGGCCCGGACCGGAGAAGCCCGGCGAGCCCACCAGCGCCATCACCTTGTCGTTCAGGCGCGCGACCGCCACGGTCTCTCCGAAGCGCTCCACGCTGGCCTTGGCCGTGACATCCATGCCGCTGCGCGACCACTCCGCGATCGTCGCACCGGCCTTGGAGAAGACATCCACGCGACCGGTGAAGGCGCCCGCCGTGGAAGACGCGCGGCCGGAGAAGCCCGCCAGCACCGGACCCGACGGCAGGTTCCACGCCGCGAGGCCCGCGCCCAGCACCTCCGACTTCGCCGCGCCGCCCAACGCCGCGAGCGGCTTGTTCATCACCGTGTCCTTCGACAGGCCGGTGAGCGGGAACACCAGCACCTTGCCCGCGTTGCCCAGCGTGGCCGTGCCCGCCGTCACCGCCGCGTACGGCGCGCCCAGGAGCAGCTCCGGCCCCGGCGTGCCGTCCACGTCCATCACCGCCCAGCTGCGCGTCGCGGTGATGCTCCGCGCGTCGCCGTAGAAGCGCGCGTAGGCGTTCGCGAACGGCACCGTCGCCGGCTTCACCGTCGCTGGATCCGCCGGCAGCGTCGCGCCCCGCAGGTCGAACAGGTACGCGCCACCCGCGTCCTGCGCCGCCGCCACGCCGCCCGACGTGCGCAGGTCCGGCGCGTCCGCCTTGTCCGCCATCACCAGGAGGAACGGGGGCCGGCTGCCTTCACCCGGAATGGCGCCCAGACGGAAGGTGCCCTCGTTGGCCATCGTCTCCACGGCGGTGTTGGACACCAGCACGTACTGGTCCGGCGCGGAGCGATAGCGCGGCGCCGTGTCGCGCGCGAAGTACACCGCCACGGCCATCTGCTGCCCATTGGCGGTGCCGTCCGCATTGTAACGGGTCAGCCGGTGCAGCGCCGCCAGGTCCGGCCGGCCGTCGTCGTTGAGGTCCGCCACCACGAGCGCCCGGCCCAGCTCCGTGGTGCTCTTCAGCAAGAACTCGCCGGTATCCTTCACGTCCTGGCCGCCCAGGCGCACCACCGGCAGGTCCGGAACGGCCTGTCCCTTGGTGAGGATGAAGATGTCGATGACGCCGCGCCGGCTGATGCCAGAGAGGGTGGACAGGTCCGCGCCGGGCGAGCCCACGAACAGGTCCATGTCCCCGTCGCCATCCGCGTCCGCGATGGCCAGGCCCGTGCCGAACCCGCCGCGGCCCAGGCCCGTGAGCGCGGGCCTCATCAGCGCGGGCCCCTGGCCCGGCTTGAACGAGTAGAGGTACACCGCGCCCGAGTCACCGATGGTGACGTCCGCGGCCGGCGAGGACACCGCCAGGTCCGCGATGCCGTCGCCGTCCAGGTCACCCGCGGCCAGCATGTCGCCGAAGAGCGCGCCCTCCGTCTCACCCGTCAGCACCCAGGTGGGCTTCGTGGGCAGGCCGGACGCGCTGCCCTTGTAGATGAACACCGCGCCGCCCGTGGGGCGCGACAGCTCGCTCTCGCGCTGACCCACCGCCAGGTCCTGGATGCCGTCACCGTCGAAGTCAGCGGTCACCAGCGTGGCCACGTCCGACAGCTTGCCGTGCGCCAGCAGGGGCCGCGTCAGCTCGTCCAGCACGCGCACCGACACCGGGGCCACGTCGCCGGTGAAGGCGTCCTTCGCCTCCAGCACGACGGTGCCGGTCGCACCCGCCTCCACCACGACGCGGCCGTTCACCACGGAGCCGGGGCCGGACTTCTTCGTCCACGTCACGCGGTCCGAGCCGCCCGTGGTGCCCAGCGGCGCGGACGAGCCCGACGGCACGCCCAGGTACTGCGGGTCGCCCACCAGCTTCGCGGCCTTGCTCACGGTGTACTGGAGCGACTCCGTGTCGCCGGACTTCGTGTCGCGCACCGTGATGACGTCCTGCGCCTCCACCTGCCCCGCCGTGTAGAGGCCCGTGTCGGTGAGCGTGGCGCCGGAGCCGTTGCCGGTGAGCGTGAAGGTCGCCGTGCCCACTAGGCCTTCGGTGGCGATTTGAAAGGACGTGCCCGGCCGCAACATCGCGCGCGCGGGCGCGACGCCGAACCTGGAGATCACCTTCACCCGCACACTGGTGGCGCCGCCGCACTGCTCATCCACCACCGTCAGCGTGGCCTCGCCGGCCGTGCCGCCCGCGACGAAGCGGTTGCCGCGCATGTCGCCGGAGGAGCCGCCTGCCTCCGCCCGGAAGGAGTAGTGGCCGCTGCCGCCGCCGGCCGTCAGCGTGGCCACGTCGCCGGAGCGCACCGTCGTGGGTTCCGCCGACAGCGACAGCGGGGCAAGGCCCTCGCAGGGGCCCACGTAGGGAAGCTGCTCGGCGGGCTTGAGCTCACCGTCACAGGCCAGGGTCAGCAGCACCGCGAGGGGGGTCGCGCGGAGGAGACGTTTCATGAGGGTGCCTCGGAAGGGGGCGCCCGTCCTCCCCCGGGACGAAAGGAAGACGGGCGCATGTACTGACTTGAGAAGCAGTCTTGAAGCAGCGACTTCAGGGCAGCGCGCCGGAAGACACCCAACGCTGGATGAGGGCGATGCCCTGCGGATCCAACGGCCCATCCGCGGGCATGCGCAGGTCGCGCACCGCCGCGTTGATGAGCTGGGCGTTGGTCTTCCACAACTCGTAGGTGTTCAGCGGCCGGCCGGGGCTGGTGATGTGGCACTTGGCGCAGCGGGCCTCGTGCACGGGCCGGATGTCGCGCGCCCAGCTGGGGACCGTGGTGAGCGGCTGGTAGAGGAAGGGCATCTGCCGGCGCGCCTCCGAGCCGTCCTCGAAGCGGGACACGACGTTCAGCGTGTGGCCGCCCGGCGCCAGGGAGGAGAAGGAGAACGCCTTGAGCGTCTCGCCGTCCGCCTCCAGGCCGCCCATGCTGAACGCGGGCCCGGTGGCTTCGACATCCTGGTTCTCCAGTTGGAAGTGGACGCTCTTCGGCGCGGTGCCCGGCGGCAGGCGGGCCTGGACCACCAGCCCGTCCTCCACCACCAGCATGCCCTGGTGCATGCCCGTCACGCGCGGCGCCGGAGTCTGGCTGATGGACAGGGACTGCTCGCCCACGCGCACCCACGCGCAGCCGCTCTCGTCCGCGGCCAGCAGCACCACCGAGCCGGACGGCAGCCCCTCCGCGGAGCCCCAGACCTTCGCGTCCGCGTCGTAGGTGAAGAGCCGGTCCCCGGCGCGGGCCCAGAGGAAGCGCCCCGCGCTCATGAGTTGCTCGGGCAGCGCCGGCAGCGACACCGTGCTCCAGCCGTCCGTGTTCCGGCGCAGCAGGCGGGTGCTGGTGAGCACCCAGGTCTCCCCTGCCGTGCCCGTGCCCGCGCTCAGCCCCGCGAGCGCGCGCACCGTCTCACCGCCCGCGAGCGGCGCGTCCGTGCCGCGCACCTGGTAGACGCCCGGCGCGGACGCCACCACCACGTTCAGCTTGCCCTCGCGCGCGAACCACAGGCCCGCGAGGCCGTCCTCCGCGGGCGCGGCCGCCATGGTGGTGATGCCGGAGAGCGGCTGCCCGGACAGCTTCAGCGACGCGAGCACCCCCCCCTGGATCTGGAACAGGCCCGTGGGATGGGCAATCCAGGCGGCGCCGTCCGCGGTCTGCGCGGTGGCGACGATGCCGGTGCCCAGCACCTCCTGCCACAGCGGTTCGATGAGCCAGCCCTGGTCCGCGAGGAACAGGCCACGGTCGGTCTCCACCAGGGCGCTGTGCGGCCCCAGGCGGAAGGTGGCGCGCACGGAGCCTGGCGCCGCCGTGTTCTTCGGGTGGGCGGCGAGCGCGGCCTTGGTGCCATCCAGCCGCAGGCGCACGGCCTCGCCTGTCGCGGTGGCGAAGATTCCGCCGCCGGACTGGTCCGCGAAGCCGGGCACCGCGGACAGGGACTGCGCCGTGGTGACCTGATGGGCCTTGAAGACCGCGGGCTTCGCCGGGTCGCTGCCCGGGGGTGCGTCCTCGCCGCATGCGGTGGACAGCACCGCGGACATCAGCAGGAGCGAGGTGGGGAGGAAGCGCGCCACGGTGGGGGAACCGTGGCGCGGACGGGGACGCATGAGGGGAGTGCTCATCAAGGTTCAGGCAAGGATGAACCGCAGCGGGTCCACCCGCGTGATGCTGTAGTCCAGCTTCGCCGAGGCCAACACCGTGGCGATGATGTGCTCGGGGAAGATGTTGGAGCCGTTCGGATCATTGGCGCCCGTGCGCAGGTCCACCAGACCCGGCGACATGCCGATGTCACCGCTGCGGCCCACCACCAGGTTGTGCTTGATGCCCGCGCCCATCATCAGGCAGCTGTTGGACAGGTGGTGGTCACGGCCGCCCGTGGCGTTGATGGTGGGCGTGCGAGCGAACTCGCTGAACACCAGGATGGTGGTGTGGTCCATGAAGTTGCCGCCGCCCGGGTGCTGGGTGGCGCGCAGGTCCGTCACCAGCAGGTTCAGCGCGTTGAAGCCCGCGCGCTGGTTGGTCGCGTGCGTCTGCTGCGTGCCGAAGTGGGTGTCCAGGCCGCCCGCCAGGTTGATGGACACGCACTGGCTGATGCCCTTCTTCAGGGCGGTGGCCACCATGGCCGCGCGGCCCGCGGCGCTGTTGTACGGGTAGGACTGGCCGTTGAGCCCGTAGAAGTCGCGCACGGTCTGGTTGGCCGCCAGCTGGAAGCGGAACGAGTCCGACAGCTTGTTCTCCATCACCGTCTGCATCTGGCCGCGGCTGCTCTCGTAGGCGGTGCCCACGCCCCGTGCGGTGAGCGCCTGCTCCTCGCAGGTGATGGGCATGCCGTTGAGGTCGATGAGGCTCTTCTCGATTTCGCTGTCCAGCTGGCGCGCGGCGACAGGCGGATCCAGCGTGAGCACCAGGTCCGCCAGGCCGCTCACGCGCAGCGCGTTGGCGTAGCCGCCGTAGCGGTCGTTGTAGGACTCCACGCCCTGGGCAATGGACGGGATGGGCACCGTGGGCTTCATCTGGCCCACGATCTCCGTGGCGGTGGAGGAGCCGCGCGCCGCGCTGCCGATGGGCATCTTCCCGGTGAGGAAGTAGCGGTAGCCCACCTCGTGGGTGAGCGTGCTCATGTTGATGCCGCGCACCACCGTCATCAGGTCGTAGTGGTCCGACAGGTTGGGCACGCGCGGGTCGCCGATGGCCGGCCCGAACGCGATGTTCGACGGGGCCGCCCCTGCCCGGTCCTTGGGGATGACGGGGATCTGCGCGTAGGCCCCGTCGGTGAGCAGGTTGTAGCCCGGCATGATGCGCGTCTCGGAGACGCGGTCGGCGGTGAACACCGCCGGATCACGCGGGTCGAACGCGAGCAACTGGTCCCACCCTCCGCTGAAATACACGAACACGAAGCAGCGGTCGGGCGGCGCCATGTTCGTCGCCTGGGCCACGGCCTTGAAGGGGATGCCTCCCAGCAGGAGGGAGCCCATGAAGCCGGCTCCGGCCTTGAGGAAGTCGCGGCGCTCGGGGGAGCTGAGGTCGTCTTGGCGTGTCTTCTTCATCGCAGGCACCGTCAAGGTCAGTAGGTGATGAAGCGCGAGTCCGTCAGCATGGCGATGCACACCACCGCCAGCGCCTGGTCGCGCTTCTTGAGGGTTTCGGCCCGAGCGGAGGCCTTGCGGAAGAACGTCGCGTAGCGCGTCAGCTCCTCACCGGCGAGGGGCGCGCCCCAGAACCGGGTGGAGAGGTACACGAGCGTTTCGTTCACCTGCGCGTCCGTGAGCTTGGTCAGGTCGCTCATGGGCGTGGGCAGCGTGCGGCCCAGGGTGCGCAGGCTCAGGTCCGCCTGCGCGATGTCCTTCTGCGCCTGGGCGATGCAGACCTTGCGCGCGCCGTCGTCCAGGAAGCGGGCGAAGACGAGGTTGGGCTCCGTGTTCTCGGAGGTGATGAGCGCGTAGTCGGCGCGGCCCAGCGACTGGGCGCGTGCCTCCAGCTCATCCCACTCCATGCCCACGGCGACGCGGATGGACTCCTTGAGCTGCGCGACGGTGAGGCGGCGGGGCGCGCGGCCCACGCTGCCACCCTGGGCCTCCGGGTCCGGCAGCGGGTCGATTTGATCCGTGTTCCCGTGCGGGTTGGGCACGGGGTCCAGCTGGGCGTCCAGCGGGACGGGCTTGGCGGGGACGTCCACGGAGCCCTGGGTGCAGCCCGTGGCGAGCGCGAGCAGCGCGGTCAGCAGAAGGCGGCGCATCAGTCGATCCTCCGGTACGCGTCGGACATCACCACCTGCTCGATGAGGCCCTTGAGGCTGTGGTTGTTCTTGGCGAAGTCCTGCGACAGCGTCTGCAGGTACATCCGCTGCTCCTCGACCGTCATGGCGCGGCCCAGGAACTCGTTCCAGACGCGCTTGACGGTGCAGCGCTCCAGGTCGCCCGTCTCCATCATCCGCTTCACCAGCGTCTGCGGGCCGCCCTCGATGTTCTTCTCCTCGTCCGCGGTGCGGTAGAGGTAGGTCTTCAGGAGGCCCAGCGAGTTGGCGCCGTCGCCGTCGAAGGCCTGCATCACGTACTGGCTGCACTCGTTGTCGCAGCTGGTGTTACCGGCGAGGGCGCAGTCGCGGCACTTCACGTCCAGCTTGGGGAACTGATCCGGGGACAGGAACAGCGCGGAGCGCTCCGCGTAGCGGCCCCAGTGCGCGCCCGTGGGCTCGATGGTGGCGTGGCAGTAGTTGCAGCCGCAGCGCGTGGCCAGGTTGTTACTCCGGTTGCAGATGTCGTCCGGGGACGGCAGGTTCGCGTCCGCGGCCGGGGCGAAGTGCTTGCAGAGGAACGCCTCGTAGAACTCGTTCACGCGGGCGCGCTGGGTGGGGAAGCGGTAGAGGAACGCGGGCGTGGTGAGCACGCCGGAGTG
Organism: Corallococcus sp. AB030; assembly: GCF_003668965.1. NCBI lineage: Bacteria > Pseudomonadati > Myxococcota > Myxococcia > Myxococcales > Myxococcaceae > Corallococcus > Corallococcus sp. AB030. The sequence continues at coordinate 53,416 of NZ_RAWQ01000009.1, read as the reverse complement.
GGTGCCCTCACGGACGTACTCGCTCCACTGGGTGGCGTTCGCGTACGTCACGGCGGGCAGCGTGGCCGCGTCCGCGGGGGACTTGATGCTGAAGACGCCCGCGCCCTGGCGCTGCCGGTAGAACTCCGACAGCGTGCCGTTCACGAAGGAGCGGCGGGTGGTGAGGATGTTGAAGTAGGGCTCGTCGTTCCGCACCACGGAGTCCGTGATGTAGAGCGGCTCCTCGTTGAAGGCAGCGACGCGCGCGGTGTGCACGTCGGTGATTTCGCAGCGGCGCATCTTGTCGCCGCAGCCGCAGCTGCGGTCGCTGTTGAAGCGCGACGTTTCACAGGACGCACCCGTGTAGGGGTTCGTCGCGCGGTCCTGCGCCTCCACGGCACACACCTTCACGGTCTCCGTGGTAGTGGACCAGTAGGGCTGCACCGTGGTGGTGACGTAGCCGTCGCGCTGCACGCACCCTGTTTGCGCCTTCCAGACGCCCTTCTGGTTCGTGGAGATGTCGAACCCGCAGCGTTCCAGCCTCATGCTGGTCGTCGGGGTGGTGGGATGCTCCCAGGCGGTGATGACGCCCGTGGCCGGAAACGGCACCAGGATGTTGGTGGTGTTCTTGTTCGGGTCCGGCAGGCAGAGGTAGCCCACGGACTTGCTCGCGGAGGCCAGGTAGCGGTTGTCGCAGAAGTTCACGTACTTGCCGTACGTCGCGTCGGCCTTCAGCGCGTTGCAGTCCGCGAACTTCAGCTCGGGCGACGTGGAGGCCACGTCCAGTTGGCGGCACTGGTAGAAGTTCGTGTCGTAGTCGTAGCTGACCGGCAGCGGGATGCCCTGCTCGTCCCGACAGGCGGGGGCCGTGGAGTTGCTCTGGTGGGGGTCCTGCGGGTTCGCCTTGCAGCTGTCCTGCGCGATCTCCCCATCACAGCGCTGGCTCTGGCCGCCGCGCAGGGTGTTGGAGTTGTTGCCCGCGAAGCTCAGCGGCGTGCCGGACACGCGGTAGTCGCCGTTGCCCTGCACGCTCGAGTTGATGTTCGAGCGCAGCAGTGCGCGGTGGTAGTTGCGCATCCGCGCGTAGAAGGACTCATCCTTCATCATCGCGCGGACGTCTTCCGCCGTGACGGAGCCCTTGGCCTGGAACGCCTTGTACTCCTCCATGGTCGGAGGACGTCCCAGCAAATCGAGAGAAAGCTGACGGAGATGCCGCTCCAGGGGAACTTTCGCCACGGGCGCGCACACCGCTTCTTCAGCGGCTGCGGGCAGGGCGAGCAGGAGGGCGGCGCTCGCCAGGGGGGCAAGGCAACGCACGCTGAACACGGGGAACCTCCGAGAGGGGGGGTCGGGGGTGACGCAGTGAACCGAAGTATGAAGGAATTTCCGGTTTGAGATCTAGTTGACCTTACCGATTCCATTCAACCGACATGTAGGTATTAGCAGGATTCCGCTTGGAGACCCTGTTGCAAGCCGCCCGGACGCGGTCCACAAGGGGGACATGTCCAACGCTGCTTCCGGGCTCACCCCGTCGTCCTCGTCCGCCAACGACCGCTCCTTCTTCATCGCGATCGGCGTGGTGTCCGCTGGCGCGCTGGCGCTGCTGGCGTGGCTGCTGCTCATCCGGCGCGGAGGCGCGGGCATGGGCGTGGACCTGCGCTTCATGCCGGCGGTGAACGCGGGGCTCAACGCGACGGCGGCGGCGCTGCTGCTGGGCGGCTGGGTGGCCATCAAGCGCGGCGCGCGGAAGGTGCACCAGAATCTGATGGTGAGCGCGTTCGCCGCGTCCGCGCTGTTCCTGGTGGGCTACCTCGCCTACCACTTCGTGCACGGCGACACGCGTTACGTGGGCGACTTCCGCGGGCTGTACCTGACGCTGCTGGCCAGCCACGTCATCCTGTCCATGCCGGTGCTGCCCATGGCGTTGGTGGCCTTCTACTTCTCCTGGCGGCAGCAGTTCGCCCGGCACCGCAAGGTGACGCGGTGGCTGGCGCCCATCTGGCTCTACGTGTCGGTGACGGGCGTGGTGGTGTTCTTCATGCTGCGCGGCGGCGTGCCCGCCGTCTCCTGAAGCGCCGCGCTACCGCGCGGTGTGCTCGGACGTGGACCGCGCGGGCCCCGCGGCGAGCGCGATGCCCCGGGGCAGGCGCACGGTGAAGGTGGAGCCCTGCCCCTCCACGCTGCGCACGGCGAGCGTGCCGCCGTGCAGCTCCACCATGCGGCGCGCGCTGGCCAGGCCCACGCCGCTGCCGGAGACGTCCTGGGATACGTTGCGCCCGCGGTGGAATCGCTCGAAGACGAAGGGCAGGTCCTCCACCGGGATGCCAATGCCCTGGTCCGTCACGGACAGCAGCACGAACTGCTGCGTCTCCCCCTCCTCCATCGCCAGTTGCACGGTGACGGTGGAGCCCGCGGCGCTGTACTTCACCGCATTGCCCATCAGGTTCTCCAGCACGCGCTCCAGGGCGTGCGCGTCCCATTCGCCGGTGAAGTCGCGCCCGTCCGGCGCCTCCAGGACGAGGTGGTGGCGTGACGCGTTGGCCTCCAGCTCGCGCACCTTGCCGCGCACCATGGCCAGCAGGTCCATGGACTCGCGCTTGAGCGGGCGCTCCTGGCCGCGCGTCACCTCCAGGAAGTGGTCGATGAGCTCGCCCATGCGGTGCGCCGCGCGCACGATGTGGCCCAGGCGTGTCTCCAGGGCGGGCGTCATCGCGGCGGCGGGAATCTGCCGGCGCAGCACCTGGGCGTTGAGCGTCATGATTTGAAGCGGGCCCTTCAAGTCGTGCGTCGCCAGCGAGAAGAGCTCGTCGCGCACGGCCAGGGCATCGCGGGCGGCGGCCTCGGCGCGCTCGGCGCGCAGGCGGCGCTCCTCCAGCTCGCGCGTCATCAGCACCGTGTCCACCGCGGCCCGCAGGCTGCGGCGCAGGCGCTCCGGGCTGAAGGCCTCCTTCACCAGGTAGTCCTGGGCGCCGGCCTTCATGGCGTCCACCGCCACGCGCTCGTTGCCGCTGCCGGTGAGCACCACCACGGCGGGCACCCTGGGCAGGCCCAGCTCCGCGAGCTTCTGGAGCATGCTGACGCCGTTCATGCCGGGCAGGTGGTAGTCGAGCAGCATCGCGTCCACCGCGTTGCCGGACAGGTACGCCAGCGCGTCCTCCGCGGAGGACACCGGCACCACCTCCCATTGCATGTCCGGGTCACGCGCCAGCGCGCGGCTGACCGCGAGGCGGTCCGCCATGCCGTCGTCCACCAGCAGCACGCGCAGGCTCATGCTTCCGGCTCCTGGGGCTCGGGCAGACGCGCGGCCTTGAACCAGAAGGCATGGAGCGCTTCGGCGGTGGCCTGCAACTGGGGACCGACCTCCGGCTTGAACAGGTAGCTGTTGGCACCGTCCGCGTAGGCGCCGTCCACATCCTCCGCGGCCACGGACGAGGAGAAGATGATGACGGGGATGGAGCGCAGGTCGGGGTCCGCCTTCAGCGTGGCCAGCACCTCGCGCCCGCCGATGCCCGGCATGTGCAGGTCCAGCAGGATGAGCACCGGGCGCTCCGCGTCCGCGTGGACACCGCGCCGGTAGAGGTAGTCCAGGGCGTTCTCGCCGTCGCGCACGCGCACCACCGGCACGGGCAGCGGCAGACGCTTCGCGATGCGCATCAGCGCCTCCGCGTCCGGATCACTGTCCTCCACCAGCAGGAGCGGCTTCATGATCGCGGTGCCTCGCCCAGTGTGAAGAAGAACGTCGAGCCCCTTCCCAGCGCGGAGTCCACCCAGAGCATGCCGCCGTGCAGCGACACCAGCCGGCGCGCGATGGCCAGCCCCGCCCCCGTGCCGCCGCCGTAGGCCTGCGCGGGGTGCAGGCGGCGGAACAGCTCGAAGATGGCTTCATGGAATTGCGGCGCGATGCCGATGCCGGGGTCCTTCACGTAGAAAAGGTAGGGCACGGTGACATGCCGCGCCGCCTCCGGGCGCGTTTCTCCTGGCCCCAGGAAGCCCACCTCCACCCAGCGCGGCTCGGCTGTCTGGTACTTGGCCGCGTTGCTGATGAGGTTGGCCCACACCTGACGGATGCGGACGGCGTCACACGCCACCGTGGGCAGGCGGCGGGGCAAGCGGACCTCCACCCTGCCCTCCTCCAGCCGCGCGCCCAGCGTCCTCAGCACGTCCTCCACCAGGGCCTGCTGATCCGTCTCCTCCCACGACAGCTCCAGCCGGCCCAGGCGGCTGTACTCGAAGAGGTTGTCGAGCAGTTCGTGCGTGCGCTTCGCCAGCCACGCCAGGGACTCCAGCTGCCCGAGTCCGTCCGCGCCCAGCGTGGGGCCGAAGTCCTCCTGGAGGAAGGAGCTGTACTGGAGGATGCCGCGCAGGGGCTCCTTGAGGTCGTGCGCCACGGTGCCGCCGAACGCGTCCAACTCCGCGTTGGAGCGGGCCAGCTCCCGCGACAGCCGGGCCAGCTCCTCCGCATGCCGCAGCACCACGCCCACCAGCGCGCCCTTGAGCGCGCGCGCCGCCTCCAGGTCCTGCGCGGACCACGGGGTGCAGGCGCCCTTCATCTCCTCACGCCACACGTCGAAGGACGTGCGGGGCCGCAGCCGCGCATGGCCCGGCTCCGGACGCACGGGCTTGTTCGGATTGCCGGCCCACGACACGGTGCGCGCCACCTCCGGGCGGAACCACAGCGCGAAGTGCGGCACGGAGGGGTCCAGGCGCACCGCCAGCAGGCCCGCGGCCACGTCCGCGCGCGAGGCCAGCGGCGGGTACACGGCCCCCAGCCGGTCCACGTGGAAGGCCTCGTCCGGCAGCTCCCGCTCCGAAAGCCACGCCACCAGGGCGCGCACCTCCTCCGCGGACGGCGTGGTGCCGAGCAGCAGGGGCGACGCCTCCGGACCCGCGCTCGCGCCCAGCACCAGCGCCACGCCGTGGGAGCCCGTGAGCTCCATCAGCAGCGGGGCCTGCGCCTCCAGCGCCTTCGCGGGGCTGCGCTCGCCCATGTTCGGAAGAACGAGCGCGTTGAGCAGCGACGCACGACGCGCCTGGGCGGCGGACTCCAGGCTCCGCTCCTCCGCGGAGAGCTGGAGCGACAACAGCCGCGCCAGCACCTCGCACGCCTGCCGCCGCGCGGCGGACACCGTGCGGGGCGCCAGGTGATGGCAGGCCATGAGCCCCCAGAGCTGTCCGTCCTTCAGGAGCGACACGCTGAAGGACGCGCCCACGCCCATGTTGCGCAGGTACTCCAGGTGGATTTCCGACACGCTGCGGAGCGCGGAGCCGGACAGGTCCAACGGGCGCTGGGTGCCGGGCAGCACCGGCGGCACCAGGGGCACGGCCTTCGCGTCCACGTCCGCGATGAGGCGCATGGGGTTGCGCGTGTAGAGGGCGCGCGCCTGCGCGGGGATGTCGCTCGCGGGGTAGTGCAGGCCCATGAAGGAGTCCACGCCCTCGCGCACGCTCTCCGCCACGACCTCGCCGTGGAAGTCCGCGTGGAAGCGGTAGACCATCACCCGGTCGTAGCCGATGAGCTCCCGCACCGCGTCCGCGGCCTCTTGAAGCAGCGCGACCGTGCCCTTCGCGCGAGCCAGCGGCGACACCAGCCGCTGCACCGCGCCCAGCGCGGTCTCCTCCGCGCCCACGTCCTCGTCCGCCAGCGGCTCCAGCTCCAGCACGCGCAGGCCGTCGCTGTCATGCAGGAGCGCGGAGCAGCGCTGTCCCGACACCTCCACGGTGACGGGCCCCGGCCCCGCCTCCACGCGCGCGAGCAGTCCGTGCGGAAGCACTCCGGACAGGGGCTTGCCCACGAGCGCATCCGGCCCGGCGCCGAGCAGCACCTGGACGTTCGCGCTCACGACCGCGACGGCCTCCGTGTCCCGGTGGAAGGCGACGAGCACACCCCGCGGCTGGATGCCGCCCAGCAGGTGGATGGGCTCGCGATCACAGACGCTGAGGTCCGCATCAGAGACGGACGGGGACATCGTGCTCTCGCATCAACCAGGCGGAGAAGGTGTCGAAGGTATCGCGGGCGCCCTGCACGACGGCCGCGTCGAAGGTCTCGGAGGCCGCCCGTTCGGACGCCCGGGTGAGGGCTTCACCGAACGCACGCCACATGGGGCCCACCTGGTCGCCATAGGCCCGGAAGAAGGCGAAGTTCCCCACGCGTGCGTCCGGCCCGAAGTGGCGCGTCAGGTGGCGCAGGATGAGCTGGCCCCCCAGCGTGGAGCCCTCCAGCACGTACGCGCAGCCCAGCGCCTCCGCCAGGCCCGGCAGCGCCGGCAGCGAGGAGGCGCGCGGCAGCCGCGCGAGCGAGGCCATGTCGTGCCCCATGGCGCGCAGGTCCGCGTCCAGCAGCGGCGTCTTCCAGCGCGCCCCCAGGTCCAGCGCTGGCTCCAGGGCCGCCAGGGGACCGGCGAGCAGCGCCTCCAGGGGCAGATAGAGGCCGTAGAAGGCCTCCAACTGGCGCTGGTAGTCCCCGGGCGTCAGGTGCGCGTCCATCAGACGCACCACGCCCTCCGTGCGCTCGTGGTGGGGGCGCGTCTCCGTCTTCAGCCGCTGCATCAGTTCCAAAGTGGCCGGAGGATCGGGAGCGGCGCGGCGGGGGGAAAGAACCAATTGCGCTGAATGTTGGCCGTTCATCGCAGGCGACTGTCGTCCGTTCACTCAGGCATGCGGCGGGGGGGCGCACGGAGCGTGAGGCTTCACGGGGTGCCTGTTTCCCCGGCACCACTCCACGCGGTGACTCAACCCCCTGGACCACCCTGTCTTTACGGGCTGCGACACGACGCGTTAGCCTGGAGGCTCAACAGCTTGGCTTCCCGCGTCATGCGGGAAAGGGGTCCTGACGATGCCGTTCACCCTCCCTCCGCGCTACGGGCTGTATGAGCCGGAGACCGAGCACGACGCCTGCGGCGTGGGATTCGTGGCCCACATCCGGGGACAGCGCTCTCGGGGCATCGTGGAGGACGCGCTGGAGCTGCTCAACCGCCTGAGCCACCGCGCCGCGGCAGGGCGCGACCCGGAGACGGGCGACGGCGCCGGCATCCTGGTGCAGTTGCCGCACCGCTTCTTCAACCATGAAGCGCCGCGGCTGGGTTTCGAGCTGCCGCCGCGCCGCCAGTACGGCGTGGCGCAGGTGTTCCTGCCGCAGGAGCCGGAGGCGCGCCGCGCGTGCGAGGCGCTGTTCGAGGACGTGGTGGAGGAGGAGGGGCAGCGGCTGCTCGGCTGGCGCGACGTGCCAGTGGCGCCGGAGGAACTGGGGCCGCTCGCGCGGGAGGCCGCGCCGTTCATCCGTCAGCTGTTCATCGCTCGGCGCCGCGTGGTGCCCAGCGCCTTCGAGCGCAAGCTCTACCGCATCCGAAAGCTGGTGGAGAACCGCGTGCTGGCGCGCGGCGTGGATCCGCAGGGGCGCTTCCACGTGGCCAGCTGTTCGTCGGAGACGCTCATCTACAAGGGGCTGCTGTTGCCCCGGCAGCTGCCGCGCTTCTACGCGGACCTGCGGCACCCGGAGTTCGTCAGCGCGCTGGCGCTGGTGCACTCGCGCTTCTCCACCAACACCTTCCCCACGTGGGAGCTGGCGCAGCCGTTCCGCTTCATCGCGCACAACGGTGAAATCAATACACTGCGTGGCAACCGCAACTGGATGACGGCGCGGCGAGGGCTGCTCCAGACGGCGAAGCTGGGCGGGAGCCTGGAGCCGCTGTGGCCCATCATCGTCCCGGGCAAGAGCGACTCCGCGCAGTTCGACAACATGGTGGAGCTGCTCTACCTGGGCGGCCGCACCCTGCCCCACGCGATGATGATGATGATCCCGGAGGCGTGGGAGGGTCACAAGGAGATGGGCGACGAGCGCCGCGCCTTCTACGAGTACTCCGCGTCCCTGCTGGAGCCGTGGGACGGCCCCGCGGCCATCGCGTTCACGGACGGACAGCTCATCGGCGCGACGTTGGACCGCAACGGCCTGCGCCCCGCGCGCTACCTGGTGACGGAGGACGACCGCATCATCCTGGCGTCGGAGACGGGCGTCATCGACGTGCCTCCGTCGCAGGTGCGCCGCAAGGGCCGGCTGACGCCGGGCCGCATGCTGCTGGTGGACACCACGGAGGGGCGCATCCTGGAGGACGAGGAGGTGAAGCATGAAATCACCTCGCGCTGGCCCTACCGCCGCTGGCTCCAGCGCAACGTCTTCACCTTCGAGGACCTGCCCGCCGTCCCCGCCCCCGCGCGCCTGAAGGGCGAGACGCTGTGGCGGACGCAGCGCGCGTTCGGCTACACGGATGAAGACGTGCGCACCACGCTGGTCCCCATGGCGGAGACGGGCAAGGAGCCCACGGGCTCCATGGGCACGGACACGCCGCTGGCGGTGTTGAGCGACCAGGCACCCACCCTCTTCAACTACTTCCACCAGCTCTTCGCGCAGGTGACCAACCCGCCCATCGACCCGCTGCGCGAGGCGCTGGTGATGACGCTGGCCACCGCGCTGGGCCCGGAGGGCAACACCTTCGAGGAGACGCCGGAGCAGTGCCACCGGCTCTCGCTGCCCGGCCCCATCCTCACCAACGGGCAGCTGGCGCGACTGGCGAACCTGCGCGGCGACACCGGCCTCTTCGAGCCGCGTCCCTTGAGCCTGCTGTACCCGCACGCGGGCGGCGCGGCGACAGCGCTGGAGGTCGCGGTGGAGCGGCTGTGCACGGCGGCGGTGGATGCCGTCGACGCGGGCGCGAGCATCCTCGTGCTGAGCGACCGGGGCGTGGACGCGGCGCACGCGGCGATTCCGGCGCTGCTGGCCGTGTCCGCGGTGCACCAGCGGTTGGTGCGCGACGGCACGCGCATGTACACGGGCATCGTGCTGGAGACGGCGGAGGCGCGCGAGGTGCACCACTTCGCGTGCCTGTTCGCCTACGGCGTGTCCGCGGTGAACCCGTACCTGGCGCTGGACACGCTGCGCGCGCTGGCGGACGCGGGGGAGCTCAAGGCGGACGCGGACAAGGCGCAGGCTCAGTACCTCCACGGCCTGGAGGAGGGCCTGCTCAAGGTGATGTCCAAGATGGGCATCTCCACGCTCCAGTCCTACCGCGGCTCGCAGCTCTTCGAGGCGGTGGGTCTGCAGCGAAGCCTCATCGAGAAGCACTTCACCGGCACGTCGTCGCGAGTGGAGGGCGTGGGTCTGCCGGAGCTGGGACGCGAGGTGGCGGAGCGGCACGCGCGCGGCTTCGGCGTCGGCGCGGACGGCGAGGAGGACCTGCTGCCGGTGGGCGGTCAGTTCCGCTGGCGCCGGCAGGGCGAGCGCCACAAGTGGAACCCGGCCACCGTGGCGAAGCTCCAGGCGGCGGTGCGCGCGAACGACGCGGCGCAGTTCCAGGAGTACTCGAAGCTGGCGGACGACGAGACGCGCGAGCACAGCAACCTGCGCGGCCTGTTGGACGTGGTGACGGACGGCTGCACGCCGGTGCCGCTGGAGGAGGTGGAGCCCGCGCTGGAGCTGGCGCGGCGCTTCGTCACCGGCGCCATGTCCTTCGGCTCCATCAGCGCGGAGGCGCACGAGACGCTGGCCATCGCGATGAACCGGCTGGGCGGCAAGTCCAACAGCGGCGAGGGCGGCGAGGAGTCCCGCCGCTACACCCAGGACCCCAACGGCGACTCGCGCCGCAGCGCCATCAAGCAGGTGGCCAGCGCGCGCTTCGGCGTGACGGCCGAGTACCTGGTCAACGCGGACGAGCTCCAAATCAAGATGGCCCAGGGCGCCAAGCCCGGCGAGGGAGGCCAGCTTCCGGGCCACAAGGTGGACGAGCGGATTGCGCGCGTGCGCTGGAGCACGCCGGGCGTGACGCTGATTTCGCCGCCGCCGCACCACGACATCTACTCCATCGAGGACCTGGCGCAGCTCATCTACGACCTCCAGTCCGTGAACGCGAAGGCGCGCGTGAGCGTGAAGCTGGTGAGCGAGGTGGGCGTGGGCACCATCGCCGCGGGCGTGGCCAAGGCGGGCGCGGGCTGCGTGGTGGTGGCGGGCTACGAGGGCGGCACGGGTGCCTCTCCCCTCTCCAGCCTCCAGCACGCGGGCCTGCCGTGGGAGCTGGGGCTGGCGGAGACGCAGCAGGTGCTGGTGCACAACGGCCTGCGCTCGCGCATCCGCGTGCAGGTGGACGGCGGCCTGCGCACCGCGCGCGACGTGCTGGTGGCGGCGCTGCTGGGCGCGGAGGAGTTCGGCCTGGCCACCGCGAGCCTCGTGTCCGTGGGCTGCATCATGCTGCGCAAGTGCCACCTCAACACCTGCTCGGCGGGCATCGCCACGCAGGACCCGGCGCTGCGCGAGCGCTACCAGGGCACGCCGGAAAACGTCGTGAGCTTCTTCCTGCTGCTGGCGGAGGACCTGCGCCTGCACATGGCGAAGCTGGGCGTGCGAAAGCTGGATGAACTGGTGGGCCGGGTGGACCTGTTGCGCCAGCGCGCGGCGGTGGACCACTGGAAGGCGCGCAAGCTGGACCTGTCCGCGCTGCTCGCCGCGCCGTCCGCGCCAGCCACCGAGCCGCGCCACTGCCAGACGCCGCACCGCAAGGACGTGGCGGACCACCTGGACCACGAGCTGCTCACCAAGGCGCAGTCCGTGCTCGCGGGCGGGCCGCCGTTGATGCTGACGCTGCCGGTGGCGAACACGCACCGCGCGGTGGGCGCCATGCTGTCCGGTGAGATTGCCCGCCGTCACGGCGCGCAGGGGCTGCCGGACGGGAAGCTGCGGGTGAAGCTGAAGGGCTCCGCGGGCCAGAGCTTCGGCGCGTTCCTCGCGTCGGGCGTGACGCTGGAGCTGGAGGGCGACACCAACGACTACCTGGGCAAGGGGCTGTCCGGCGGACGCATCATCGTCTACCCGCCGGAGGGCAGCCGCTTCACGCCCGAGGAGAACGTGCTCGTCGGCAACACGGTGCTCTACGGCGCCACGGCCGGCGAGGTGTACCTGCGAGGACTCGCGGGTGAGCGCTTCGCGGTGCGCAATAGCGGCGCGCAGGCGGTGGTGGAGGGCGTGGGCGACCACGGCTGCGAGTACATGACGGGCGGCGTGGTGGTGGTGCTGGGCCAGACGGGCCGCAACTTCGCGGCCGGCATGAGCGGCGGCACCGCGTACGTGTTGGACCGCGAGCGCTCCTTCCGCGAGCGCTGCAACCTGGAGATGGTGGAGCTGGAGTCGCTGGTGGACGAGTCCGAAATCTGGCTCGTGCACGGGATGATTGAACGCCACCTGCACCACACCGGCAGCGCGCTCGCGCGGCGGGTGCTCGACAACTGGGAGCTGATGGTGCCGCAGTTCATGAAGGTGATGCCGTCCGACTACAAGCGCGTGCTCCAGGCGCGAAGGGCGGCGCGCAGGCCGCCACCGGCCGCGGGTGTGCAGCAACTCCACGTCGTTGGCGGGGGGGCCTGAACCATGGGCAAGCCCACGGGTTTCATGGAGTGGCAGCGCGTCCACGCACCCAAGCGGGACAAGGTGGAGCGCCTGGAGGACTGGCGCGAGCTGCACCTGCCGCTGGCGGCGGACGAGGCGAAGCGGCAGGCGGGACGCTGCATGGACTGTGGCATCCCCTTCTGCCACCAGGGCTGTCCCCTGGGGAACCTCATCCCGGACTTCAACGACGCGGTGTACCGGGGTCAGTGGAAGGAGGCGTACCAGGTGCTCAGCCGCACCAACACCTTCCCGGAGTTCACCGGACGGCTGTGCCCCGCGCCGTGCGAGGCCGCGTGCGTGCTGGCCATCGACCGGGACGCGGTCACCATCGAGCAGATGGAGAAGGAGATCTCCGAGCGCGCCTTCGCGGAGGGCTGGGTGAAGGCCCGGCCTCCGGCGCGGCGCACGGGCAAGCGCGTGGCGGTGGTGGGTTCCGGGCCCGCGGGCCTGGCGGCGGCGGCGCAGCTGAACGCGGCCGGGCACAGCGTGACGGTGTACGAGAAGGACAGCCGCGCCGGAGGCCTGCTGCGCTACGGCATCCCGGACTTCAAGCTGGAGAAGGCGGTGCTGGACCGCCGGCTCGCGCTGATGGAGGCGGAGGGCATCGTCTTCCGCACGGGTGAGGATGTGGCCGTCACGCCGGGCTGGCGCGCGCTGCGCGAACAGTACGACGGCGTGGTGCTGGCCCTGGGCGCGCGCAAGGCCCGCGAGCTGGACGTGCCGGGCCGCGAGCTGTCCGGCGTGCTGCAGGCCATGGACTACCTGGAGCACCAGAACCGCGTGGTGACGGCGGGAGCATCGCCGGACGCGCGGCTGGAGGCCCAGGGCAAGAGGGTCATCATCCTGGGCGGCGGCGACACGGGTTCGGACTGCCTGGGCACGGCGCTGCGCCAGGACGCGGCGAGCGTGATGCAGGTGGAGCTGCTCCCCGCGCCGCCGCAGCTGCGCGCGAAGGAGAACCCGTGGCCGCGCTGGCCGCTGGTGTTCCGCACCTCATCCAGCCAGGAGGAGGGCGGCGAGCGCGCCTTCGCGATGATGACGAAGCGGCTGGAGGGCGAGGACGGCCAGCTGAAGCGTCTGCACGCGGTGCGCGTGGAGGTGCAGCGCGAGCCGAACGGAGCACTGAAGCTGGTGGAGGTGCCGGGCTCCGAGGAGGTGTTCGAGGTGGACCTGCTCGTGCTCGCCATGGGCTTCACCGGCCCGAACACGGACCGGCTGGCGGAGGAGCTGGGCGTGACGCTGTCGCCGCGCGGCACGGTGCAGGTGGACGCGAAGTTCGCCACCTCCGCGCCGGGCGTGTACTGCGCGGGCGACGCCAGCCGGGGCGCGAGCCTCATCGTCTGGGCGCTCGCGGACGGACGTGAGGCGGCGCGCGCGCTGGACACCTGGTTGTCCGGCACCGCCTCCGCGCTGCCCACGCGCGGTCAGGATTGCGCGTTCTAGACCTGGGTCAAAGTCAGACGCCTCACAGGAAAACGGGGCGTCTGGTTGCTTTTCCATTCCAGACGCGTCGGACTCCCGACACGGCCCTCGTCCTGGAGGGCCGATTGGGAGGCAGCATGCGGAAGCTGGGATTGGCTGGAGTCCTGACGGCGCTGTGGGCCGTGGCGGCGCTGGGCTGTGGGGGTGTGGCGCCCGCGGAGGAGGATCTCGCGAGCACGGAGCAGGGGCTGGAGGCGTGCGTGCCGAACGCGACCTATTGCAGGCCGGACGGCTCGCGGGTCTGTGACTACGACGGCTTCTGCCGCCTCCCATGTACTCCGGGAGGCCCGTCGTCCCAGTGCGGGAGCCGCGAGCAGTGCTGCCTGGGCTACTACGACCCCTCGGAGGACATCCTCGTCCTCCCCCACTGCGCGCCCTCCTGCAACTACCCGCAATGAGCCCGGGGGCGCGGGCTCGCCGGACCTGAGGGTCAGTGGACGCGGGCCGCGGGCGGCTGGAGGAAGTCGAGCGGCAACTCCCGCAGCTGCGTCCTGAAGCCGGGACGCAGCTCCAGCAGCTGCTTCACCACGCCGATGTCACGGATGGGGCCCACCGTGAGCGCCGGCGCTGGCGCACCGGGGGGCACGTCCAGGGGCACGCTCCCAGCGAGCGCCTCCATCCGGGACAGGAAGCCCAGGTCCAGGTCGATGAACCATCCGCACGTGGTGCAGCTGGCCAGCTCCTGCAGCCGCTGATGCCGGCGCAGCAGGTCCGCGAATGGCCACGACGCCACGGCGGACCCGAACTGGGCATCCGGCACGGTGAACATGAAGCCCGGGCCCCCACCCGTCAGGAACTTGGACAGCCGGGCCGGGATGCCCGACGTGGGGCTGACGTGCACGAAGGCCAGGTTGTCCGTGCCCGAGAAGTCGTTCGTGCCCGTGTCCTTGAAGTGACAGCCATTGCACGTGTTGACGGAGAACTCCTTCCGCGCGCAGACCTCCGTGGCATCCGTGGGCACCACGCTGAAGCCTTCCCAGTGGGTCGGCGGCGCCACCAGCGCGTTGGCGCCCAGGAACGGTCTGCCATTGAGGGTGCGAGGCACCGTGAAGTGCGCGGTGCACCGGGTGGGGACGGTCACCGGCTGCTCGACGCCGTTCTTGACCTGCGTGCGGACGAAGGTGTCGATGTCCGGATCCGTCTGGGAATCATGGGTCGCGTCATCGGGAGTCAGCGCCATCGTGTGGACGCGAAGGGGCCCGTTGGAGGGTTTGTCCTTGCCGGTGACGGGGTGCTCGTCCGCCAGCCGGAACTCCCGCATCTCCCACGGAAACGCCAGGGCGACCTCGTTGGTGCGAATCTGGTTGAGCGCGTTCGCGTTGCCCTTCCCCGGAGCCCGTCCCCGCAGGACGACGCTCTGGGTCATCTGCGTGAGCTGCGCCTTGTAGGCCACGTTGAAGGACGTGAACGTCCCCAGCAACGCCCACTGCCGTGCCCAGGCGACGACCGGCGCGCACCCCTCGCCGGGCACGCCGTATTCGAAGATGACGGTGAAGGGCTTGAGGTTGCACGTCGCCTCCGTTCCACCTCCCCAGGATGAGGGGCGCGTCAGCCCGAAGATGAAGCGCAGTTCGCCCGGGTCGTTCGGCTTGTCGTCGTAGTCCCGGATACCGGCCAGGTCGATGCGGTTGACGATGGCCAGCAGCCGGAAGGGCGCGATGTCCAGGTCCAGCGGATTGCTCAGCACCACCTCCCAGCGGCCCGTGGAGGTGTTCTGCTGGAAGGCCGAGGTCGCGCCGCTGGCTGCGGCCCAGGGGGCAATCACTTCGTCATACATCTTGCGGCGCGCGGGCACCGTGTCGCCGTTGGATTGGAAGTCATTGAGCCAGAGCGACAGCCAGTTCAGCACGAAGGCCTCCGGCCGAGCGCCGGACCCCTGGGCCATCTCCCGCATGAGGTGCGCGAAGGTCCATACCCCGCCCTTCGTCCCCGCGCCGGTGCACGGGTCCCACGTGCGCGCCGGGTCGAGCACCACGGCCGGGTCGCGGATCATCTGCGTCCGCTCCCACTGGGGCTGGGTGGAGGTCGGCACCAGCGGGCAGTTCGTGACCGGCACCTGCCTACCCCACCCGAAGGCCTCCGCGTCCACGGGGAGCCCCTCGTAGCGGGCGACCGGGTGGCGGCCGTTGAACAGGATGGACTCCCGGGTGGTCGGACCAAGCTCGCCCGAAGCCAGGCGGCGCTCGTTCTCCTGGCGTCGCTCCAGCTCCGAGTCCGGGAGCCGCGTGAAGAGCGTGAAGAAGTCCGGACCGGGGCTCGAGGGAATCGCGCCCAGCCGCGCCAGGGTGTCGGAGTGGAACAGGACCGTGGGCCGAGCCGGATCTCCCACCACGCGCACCAGGCTGTCCGAGAGCAGCCGGTTGGCGGGGGGCGGCAGCTTCACGTGCACCGCCGTCGTCTCCCCCAGCGGCGTGGGCTGTTCCAGCTTCTGGACGAAGGTTCCGGCGACGGACAGGCCCGGCACGAGGGGCAGTTCACCCAGGCTCGTGCTGCTCCCCCGCGACTCCTCCGCGGCACCCTGCCGCGAAGGCTCCTGCGCCGGATCCTTCGCGCAGCCACTGACGGCCAGCACGGCTCCCAAGACGGCGATTCTCAACTCCTCGCACTTCCGAAACATACATGTCCCCCGGTAATGCCAGCCTTTGCATGAACTGGATGGCATTGACTCAACGCCGCAGGGGTGAAGTGCGCGCACGGACGTCCGACCCATGACGGGGCGCAGTCTCGCCCCGGACAAGGTGCTGCCCGCGCGAGTGAGCAGCAGGGGCTCCACCCATTCCCTTCCCGACAGGCGCACGGCCTCGCGGGGTCCACACGCTTGGAGGCCCAACGCATCACGGAGCCCACCCGCGTGAAGCGAGGGGCCCCGTGTGCACCGGCGTCGGTGGGGAAGAGCGCTACGCGGGAACGGGCTCCGACGGAGCGGCGTGCTCCGGGACGGAGGGCGCGCTGCTCGCGGCGGGCGCGGGCGGCGTGGGGACGGCGAGTGCGGCGGTGGGGACCTCGCCCACGGTCTCTCCGTGCTGGCTCAGGTCCAGGCCCTCTTCCTCCTGCTCAAGGGTGACGCGCAGCGGGACGATGCGGTCGACGATCTTGTACAGGATGTAGGAACCCACGAAGGAGAAGACGGAGACGACGACCAGCGCCAGCAGGTGCATGAGGAAGGTGCGCGTGGTGCCGTAGATGAGGCCCACGTCCTTGGCGAGCACTCCGGTGAGCACCATGCCCACGATGCCGCCCAGGCCATGGCAGGGGAACACGTCGAGCGTGTCATCCAGCGCGGTGCGGCTCTTGAAGTGGACGGCGGCGTTGCTGACGAAGCTGGCGACCAGGCCCACCACGATGCTCTGCCCCACGGTGATGAAGCCGGCGGCGGGGGTGACGGCGACCAGGCCCACCACCGCGCCCACGCAGGCGCCCATGGCGCTGGGCTTGCGGCCGCGCAGCCAGTCGAAGGCGATCCACCCGAGCATCGCGGCGGCGGAGGCCGTGTTGGTGGTGGCGAAGGCGAGCGTGGCCAGCGACGACGCGGACAGCGCGGAGCCGGCGTTGAAGCCGAACCAGCCGAACCACAGCATGCCCGTGCCGAGCATCACGAAGGGAACATTGGCGGGAGCATGCGTGGCGTGCGTCAGGTGCACCTGGCGGCGGCCCAGGACGATGGCGCCCGCGAGCGCGGCGAGGCCCGCGGACATGTGCACCACGGTGCCACCGGCGAAGTCGAGCACGCCCCACTGGCGCAGGAAGCCCTCCGGGTGCCACGTCCAGTGGGCGAGCGGCGCGTAGATGAAGACGCTGAAGAGCACCATGAAGAGCAGGTACGCCTTGAAGCGCACGCGCTCCGCGAACGCGCCGGTGATGAGCGCCGGGGTGATGATGGCGAACTTGAGCTGGAAGAGCGCGAAGAGGAGCAGCGGCACGGTGGGCGCCAGGTCCGGATGCGTCTCGCCGCCCACGCCGCTGAACATGAAGAAGGTGCGCGGATCACCGATGAGGCCGTGGAAGCTGTCGCCGAAGCAAAGGCTGAAGCCCACCACGACCCACAGCACGCTGATGACGGCCATGGCGATGAAGCTCTGCATCAGGGTGGAGACCACGTTCTTCAGCCGCACCATGCCGCCGTAGAAGAACGACAGGCCGGGCGTCATCAGCAGCACCAGCGCCGTGGCGGTGAGCAGCCACGCGGTGTCCGCCGCGTTGATGGGACCGCCCTGCTTCACCTGCGCCGCCGGGGCCACCAGCAGTCCCGCCACCCCCACCGCCACCAGCAGGGCCATCGCCATCCACTTCTGCATCGCCGCACCTCTCGAGAGAGCTGACGCGATGCATTGTGTGTTCTAAGCGGGCTAGTTTCAACCCTCCGGAAGCTAAACTCCATCGAATTAAGTCTAAATTTTTATTCTATAGGCCCAGCGCACAACATTTCAGCAGCAACCACCAGGACGGCGGCCTGGTCGCTACCTCCTGTCCAACGTGGATCAGTCCTCAGAGTCGTCGGTGCCGAGTTCTTCAGGCAGCGGGTTGTTCATCAGGGTGAGCCGCCCTGGGAGTCGGACCACCAGGAAGCCCTTGCCGTCGATGCGGATCTGCATGCCATCTTCAGCATCCCCGCTTTTGAGCCAAGACTCTGCTTCGGCCCGTGTTGCGAAGTCCCGTTCAACCTTGATCTTGAAATCGGGATCGAGACGTTCCCGATAGTAGTGCGCGAACTCCTTCAGCTTCCCGAGATGCTGAACGTAAAGCAGGCAGAACGCCGCCGCTTCGAAGGCGTTCCATTCTCGAGTTCCCCGTGTGTGGTGTTGGCTCGCGGCATCAAGGACCTCAAGGATGCCTCGTACATCGATTTCTGGGACCTCACTCACGGCATCCCCCTTTCGCTCAGATAGGGCTCAATACAAGTAGGCCCGCAGGTACCACCACGAGCGTGAACGCGACGCCTGCGACAATGACAACGGCTCCCAAGGCCACTTCGGACTTGTGCTCCCTCAGCCATTCCAGCGCTGCAGGCATGTTGGGAAATCGCAAGTCCCGCCTGACATCCTTACGTTCCAGTGCCTCCTGCTCCTCGACGCACTTCATGAACTCCTCACGGCATGTCTTCGTGCAGTACTCATGGTGCGTCGCTGAATGCTTCGGGATGCTGGTGACAGGGGGCTTCCGTCTCCAGCACGTCTGGAAGCACTGCTTCTGGACCTCCGCACAGTAGGCCTCCACCCCAGAACCGCCCGTGCCAGGCCCTTCGGCTGTCCCGACGCCTCGTGCATCCTCGGAGACGACATAGGTCTTCCGCTCGGGACGTTGGGTGTGTCCACAAGCGATAGCCATCATCATCGTGAGAACGAAGAAGGCCCCGGCATGAGAACCGGGGCTTCCGTGCCGGACGCTGGGGCTCATGGGAGTCACTCCACTCCCGAGCTCCAACCGCCTTCAAGTCGCGACGAGACTCTGTCCTGCGCAGGTCAGTTCACCTGCGCGAGCGAACCATCGACTTCCGCGTCCTCGTTCTCCGACGCGTCCTCCACCGCGTCGACTCCCTGCGGAATCCCATCCACGTAGGTGACGACGTTGTTCGGCAGCGCGGCCACGCGCGGGCCCGGTGTCACCACGCCCGTGAGGTTCAGCGGATCCACTCCGGACAGCTGGATGCGCACGCCGGACGGAGGTGCTCGCCGCACCGCTCGCGCCATGTCCACGGCTTCCGGCAGCGCGAACTGCTCACCCACGAAGCCCGAGACGAAGCGCCCACCGCGCAGCTCGCCTCGCGCTTCCATGCGCCGGTAGACGAACAGCAGGTCGCGCCACGTGGGCGCCAATGACTCGCGCATCACCAGGTCGCGCCAGACGATGCCGTAGCGCTGGAGGAACAGCTTCGCCAGCGACTCCGTCACCTCTTCCTGCGACTTCGGCTCCGCTGGCGCCAGCAGACTCCAGCGACCCGGGCCGCCCCGGTTGAGCAGCTTCTGCCGCTTGCGGTGCGCCGGGCTCTGCAGGATGCGCAGGTTCTGCACCGCGTCCGCCGTCACGAGCCCCTTCGCCACCAACTCCCACAGCGCGTCCTCCACCTCCGCCGGCAGCCGCCGCGCTCGCGTCACCAGGTCCTGGAAGAAGCACGCACCCCGCCGCTCCAGCACGCCCACCACGTCCTTCGCCGCCGCGCTCAGGTCCGGCGGCGTCCACACGCCTCCGTCCGCAAGCACCGCGTGCGGACGCGCCGCCGCGAGCATCCACTCCAGGTCCTCGCGCACCGTGAACGTCAGCGGCGCGTTGCGCGTCGGTGAAGACCGCTTCGCCACCACCGGCTCTGGCGCCTCCACCGGCGCGCCCCGGCGCGGGCCCGCGGGCTTCGGCGGATCCTTCAGCGTCACCCGCCCCCACGCCACCTCGCCCGCGTAGCACGCGCGCTCCATCAGGTCCGGCGTGTAGCCCCGCATGCGCGCGGGCAACAGGAAGCGCTCCCACGCGGAGGCCGGCGCTTCGTACCCCTGCAGCAGCCGCACCGCCTTGAGCAATCCCGTGGAGCCTCGCAGCGCGTCCATGTCCTCCAGGTGGTGCCACCGGAAGAGGAAGCGCATGAAGTCCTGCGGGCTCAGCGGTTCAATCTCACGGCGCAGCCGCCCCACCGTCAGCCGGTGGATGCGCTGGAGCAGGCGCCGGTCGCACCACTCCAGCACCGGGCTTCCGTCCGCGTCCCGAGGCACCGGCACGTCGTCCTGCGCGCGGAACTGGCCTCGCAGCACGCTGCCCTGACTCTCCAGGTTGTGCAGCGCCAGGTTGATGTCATCCGGATCCAACAGCGTCAGCCGCGCCAGCTCCGTCACCGTCGTGGGCCCCACCAACTCCATCCGCCCACGCACCACCTGGAGCACCGCCGCGTCGCGCTCCACCGGCCGGTCGTACTCCAGCACCGGCAACACCGGCTGCGTCCGCGCGTCCGGGAAGAGCGCTCGCACCGCGTTGCCCCGCTCCGCCGACACCAGGAACCGCCCGCCCTGCCGCTCCAGCCAGGCCACGCGCCCCTGCTTGAAGAGCCCTGTCTCCAGGCCTCGCGGCACCTCCGACGCTCGCACCAGCACCAGCTGCAACAGCGCGTCGTGCAGTTCGTCCTCGTCGCGCATCGGCTGCGCGGCGTCCTCCACCACCTGCCGGATGGCGTTCGCGTCCAGCGCCCCGAACGCCGCTGCGTCCTCCGCGGGCATCGCGCGGCGCAGGGCCACGTTGCGCACGCGGCGCTCCTCGGCCGGCGCGTCGTCCAGGAAGGTGTAGGGCTGGCTGTTGATGAGCGCGTGCGCGAAGACACTCGGCTCCGGGACGTCTCGCGCGACCAACTGGATGCGCCCGTCCTTCATGCGCCGGAGCACCTCGCGCAGCCCGTCGATGTCCATCGCCTCGCGCAGACAGTCGTCCATCGCCTGCTTCACCAGCGGATGGTCCGGCAGCTCCACGTCCCCGCCGCCGTGGTTGTCCTGGCAGCCCACCTGCGCGGGGAACACCGCCGCCAGCAGGTCCTCGCTGCGCGCGCGCTGGAGGTTCGGCGCCACGCGCTTGCCGCCCATCATCCGGTGCAGCGTCAACGCTCGCGACGCCACCCATCGGAAGCGCGTGCCAAAAATCGGCGCCTGGAGGATGGCCTGCACCAGCACCTCCTCCACGTTGTCCGGGTGCAGGAAGTCGAAGATGTCCGCCAGCGGGAACGAGTGCTGTTCCCCCAGGCTCAGGAGGATGCCGTCCTCCGTGGCCGCCGCCTGCAACTCGAAGTCGAACGAGCGGCAGAAGCGCTTGCGCAGCGCCATGCCCCACGCGCGGTTGATGCGGCTGCCGAACGGCGCGTGGATGATCAGCTGCATGCCGCCGGCCTCGTCGAAGAAGCGCTCGGCGACGATCTGCGTGTGGCTGGGCACCACGTCCCCCAGCATCTTCTTGCCCAGCCGCAGGTAGCCCAGCAGCGCATCCACCGCGGGCGGCGGCACGCGCAAGAGCTTCTCCAGGAAGCCCGCAGGGTCGTCGTGGCGCAGTAGCTCTTCGCGCAGCCGGCCCACCTGGAGGCTCAGCTCGTCCGTGCGGCCCGGGGCCTCGCCACGCCAGAAGGGCACGTTGGGCGGCGCGCCCTTCGCGTCCTCCACCATCACCGTGCTGCCCATGACGCGCTGGATGCGCCACGCGGTGCTGCCCAACAGGAAGATGTCTCCCGGCGAGGACTCCACCGCGAAGTCCTCGTCCAGCGTGCCCACCACCTTGCCTTCCGGCTGCGCGGTGACGCTGAAGTTGAACGTGTCCGGGATGGCGCCGCCGTTGGTGAGCGCGGTGATGCGCACGCCCCGGCGCCCCTTGAGCCGCTGGTTCACCCGGTCCCGGTGCAGGTGGATGCTGCCCCGGCCCCGGCGTTCGGAGACGCCTTCCGACAGCATCTCCAGCACCTGCTGGTACTCCTCCCAGGTGAGGTCCTGGTACGGGTACGCGCGCTGGAAGATGCTGAAGAGGGCGCGCTCGTCCCATTCCTCGCACGCGCACGCGGCGACGATCTGTTGTGCCAGCACGTCCAGCGGCTTCTTGGGGATGCGGACCGCGTCCAGGTCGCCTTCGCGCACGGCGTTGAGGAGCGCGACGCATTCCACCAACTCATCGCGCGTCATCGCGAAGAGGATGCCCTTGGAGATGCCCGCCTTGTGGTGGCCCGCGCGGCCCACGCGCTGGAGCAGCACGGAGATGGCCTTGGTGGTGCCCAGCTGCACGACCAGGTCCACGTTGCCCACGTCAATGCCCAGCTCCAGTGACGCGGTGGCCACCATCACGCGCAGCTGCCCGGCCTTGAGGCGCTCTTCCGCGGACAGGCGCATCTCGCGGGACATGCTGCCGTGGTGCGCGGCCACCAACGCCTGGCCCAGGCGTTCGCCCAGGTCGTGCGCCACGCGCTCGGACATCTTGCGCGTGTTGACGAA
The DNA here is from genome assembly GCF_003668965.1 of Corallococcus sp. AB030. Taxonomy (NCBI): domain Bacteria; kingdom Pseudomonadati; phylum Myxococcota; class Myxococcia; order Myxococcales; family Myxococcaceae; genus Corallococcus; species Corallococcus sp. AB030. The sequence goes on along the minus strand of NZ_RAWQ01000009.1, from coordinate 31,594 downwards.
GATGAGCGTGGTGCGGTGCTCGCTGGAGAGTTGGATCAGCCGGTCATAGACCTGTCCCCACATCTCGTGGCTCGCGATGGAGGACAGCTCCGCGTCCGGGATCTCCACCTTCAGGTCCCACGGGCGCTGGTGGCCCACCTCCACGCGCTTGCACTCGGTGAGGGACGCGCCGGTGAGGAAGCCGGAGATGGCGTCCAGCGGCTTCTGCGTGGCGGACAGGCCCAACAGCTGGGGGCGCACGTCGGTGAGGGCCTTGAGGCGCTCCATGGACAGCGCGAAGTGGCTGCCGCGCTTGTCACGAGCGAGCGCGTGGATTTCGTCCACGATGACCGTGCGCACGTGGCGCAGGGTGGCGCGGGCGCGCTCGGCGGTGAGGTAGAGGTAGAGGGACTCGGGCGTGGTGATGAGGATGTGCGGCGGGCGGCGCACCATCTGGGCGCGCTCACCAGCGGGCGTGTCGCCGGTGCGCACCTGCACGCGCAACTGCTGGGGTTCGTAGCCCTCCTCGCGCGCCAGGGTCATCAGCTCCTCCAGCGGCTGGAGGAGGTTCTTCTGCACGTCGTTGCCCAGGGCCTTCAGGGGCGACACGTAGAGGACGCGCGTGTGGTCGGGCAGCGTGCTGTCGAGCGCCATGCGAAACAGCGAGTCCAGCGCCGCGAGGAACGCGGTGAGCGTCTTGCCGCTGCCCGTGGGCGCGGCGATGAGCACGTCGTGGCCGGCCTGGATGAGCGGCCAGCCTTCAATCTGCGGACGGGTGGGTTCGCCCAGGCGTGAGGCGAACCAGCGCCGCACCACCGGGTGGAAGGCGGCGAGCGCCGGGTGGGCCGCGAACTCCGACGTGAAGGCGAGGGCGATTTGAGGGGACATGGCGGGCTCCCAGAGGGCCAGCCTGAACACAGGTACAGCGCGTCGTCAACGGACGGGGGGTGCCGACTTCGGCATCCAGGGCAGGGGATCTCGGAGGGACCGCGTATCCCCCTGAACCCTCGGAGGATTCGTCTCCCAGCAGGACGCAGGGTAATCAGGCGGGCAGGCTTCGTGTCGTCGCCGGACACCACCCCCGTCAGAGCCGCTCCGTCACAGTCATGGACCCAAAACATCCGATGCTTGCAGAGGACGACTCACCCTCCCTCTGGAACGAACGCGAGGAAGTCCGCGTGGTGCTGCCTGACAGTGATTTCGATCGGCTCGTGGATGCGTTGGAGAAGCCAGCGAAGCCTCTGCCCCGGCTGCTGGAGCTCGCGCGCAAGAAGGCCCGCTGACGTTCTGGAAGGACAGATGCGCTTCTACCAACTCCAACGTCCGGCCCCTTCCACTCCGAGACACTGGAGCGGCAGCATCTCCGCCGAGCACGTCTGGAGCTTGCCCGGGGTGGAGTGCCCCACCTGCCATGAGACGTGGAGTGGCCAGTTCACGCTTCCCAGCGTCGATCTGTCTTCGTTACCCGGACGCGACCTGCTGGTGGAGCCGCGTGTCGAACCCCACGCGGAATACGCGCGCCTCGCGTCCCGCGTGCAGCCGTTCCTCCCAACTGGAGTGTCCCCGGAACCCGGCATGCAGTTCGGTCCGCTTCGTGGCACGGCACACGGAACCTTCGGACCTTTGAGCGCGCGCTACGGGTGGGAGGCGCTGGTCACGCAGGAAGCATTGCGACACCTCCAGGCCGTGGGGATCCGGGGGCTCGCTCCCGTGCGCGCGGAGCTACAGGGACTCGATGCCGGGGTCGTGCTGTACGAGTTGGAGATTCCCTTGCGCGGGCTTCTGCACCGGGACGCGGTCCTGACCGGCCCCAGGTGCCCGACCTGCGGATGGTACGAGGTGCGAATCTCGCCCGAACCCTGGCTGGATGGAGATGCCCTCCCTCACGACGTGGACCTCTTCCGCCCCGCGAACGGAACCACGTACACCTTCGTCACCGAACGCTTCGTCGAGGCACTCGAAGCCTTGGGCCCATCGGACGTGACGTTTCGCGAAGCCGGTGTCGTGCCGGCATCCCGCACGGGTTCGGTTCACTGAGCTCAGCGCCGGACCGCCCAGGCCAATCCGTCCGGCCTTCCTCCGACATCGATGTGGCCCGTGACCTCCAACCTCTTGAGGTCGATGACGGCGACGTCGTTGTCAGGCGTGCACGACACGGACGCCGGGTGCCCCCACCCGGGGCCCAGGCCTCCCTCCAGACGGGGGGCTGTGCCAAGGAATGTGGCGCGGTAGCCTCGTTCGGATGACCCGAGTCTTCTTCTCCGACCTGGAGACACACTCGCCCAGCGGGCGCTTCACCCTGACGGCCCGCTCGCCCCACAACGGGGCGATCCTCCGCCGCGGCGGGCGGAAGGCTTCCTGGTGGTGGGGCAGGCGCACCGCGTTCCAGAACGAGTTCCGCTTCCAGTTGCTCGAACACATCCCCGGGAGCGCCGAGCCTCGCCTTGTCTGGGAGCGGTGGCAGAAATGGAACGAGAGCAGTCCGCACCAACTGTTCGTCTCGGACACGGGCTGGTCCATCCTCCGGACCCACGGCCCTCAGCTCATCGCCGTGTCTCCCTCGGGACGCGACGTGCTTCGGGTGGACATCCTCGGTCCCAGGGAAGGGAAGGTGGGACGCAATGCGTGGCAGGCCGACCACGCCACGTACACGACCGCGGGGCTGTTCTGGTCGAAGCATGCGTGGCCCTACTTCTTCCGCGACGCCGAGACGGACTTCTTCATCTGGCGGACGCACAGAGGGCAGCGGCTGGTGCTCGACCTCACCCACGCGGCCATCCTCCCGGAGGCGGATGTCCGGGCTCGCGAATGGGATGCCGCGGAGCAGCGCGATGCGTCCGCGCTGCTGGCGATGCTGACGGAGCAACTCCAGGAGGTTCAAGCGCTCCTGTCGAAGTCATCCACTGCTCCGCAGAAGGAAGTCCCCAGCGAGTTGCGGAAGCACCTCGACAGGGTGGTGGGCGCCGTCGTGCTGGTGGGAGCACACCGCATCCACGCGTGCCTGCCACTCCTCCAGCAGTGGGAATCCGTGGAGGATTGGAGCAGCGTCTCGCGCAGCTCCGTGTTCCGCGAGGCGTCCCTGGAGGAGCAGGCCTTCCGCCCCATCGTCCAGCAGTCCCTCCGGCGGCTGGGGGTCCAGCCCCGGGGCTTCGCGGCCTATTCCTTCCTCGACGCGAAGCATGAACGGTACGCGATCCCAGAGTGCCTGCCGGACCGGCGCGAGCGGGCAGCGACCCTGGAGAAGACGATGTCGGCATGGGAAGTCCTCCAACGGGTGGGAGCACCGGACCTCATCCATCACGGGACCGAGCTCTCCGACGACGTGGAGCGCGCGTTCGAGCACTGGGAATACGACTTCCAGGCCGACGGCCAGTGGACGACGCTTCAGTTGCGCTGGGAGCTGAACTCGCGCCCGCCCTTCATCGCCGAGCTCCAGGAACGCCCTTCCTCCTGGCTCCAGTCGAACGCGCGCGAGCAGGCACTGCTGGAGCGCTAGGCTGGAGCCACGGCTCACCTCAGCCAGACATCGCAGTGCGGACAGCGGTCCAGCGACAGGGTGGGCGATCCGTCCGAATCCGTGTTGTCGAAGTCCTGCAGGTTGTTCCCGCATCCCGGACACAGCAGGTGGAAATACCTGCTGACCATGGAGGTCAGGCTGGCGCAGATGAAGCCCGCCGCGAAGGGGACCCCCGCCAGGTCCCACCCGTCCGGAGGAGGCGCGCGCCGCAGGAAGAGCCAGAGGCCCCCGCCCAGCAGCCCCACGACACCGCCCGCGAACACCACGGTGTTGTGCAGCGCCAACCGCCTGCTGAACTCCTCGCGGATCCTGACGAACCGCTGGGAGTCCAAGTCCCTCCGGGCGGACACAGTCAGCACCGTCCCCGTGGCGGGCGAGCTGTCCTGGACCGCTTCCCGCGCCGACGCCGCCAGCGCGCGGTGGTTCTCCGCCGTGGACTGGAGCGCGGAAGCGACCCCCGCGAGGTCCCGCAGGAGCTCCCGGATGGACTCTTCGGAGAGCGAGCCCCTTGGGGAGGCGATGAGCTCCTGCCCCTGGAGCTGGAACGGAGCACCGCGAGCCTGGAGCTGGCGCAGCGCATCGCGGACGACGGGTTCGCCCAACAGGCGGATGACCGCCGCTGGATTCGCGCCCCGGATGAGGAACGCCGCATCCAGCGCGGGCTGGCCCACCTGGATGTCCCGTTCCTTCGAGGCCCCGCGCCAACGCAGCCCCCACCCCTGGGGGAGCAGCGCGAAGTCCTGAGGCAGCTTCACCCCCAGCGTGAGACGAAGCCGTGAGGCTCCCGTGCGCAACAGGGACACCTCCACCGGATGGCCCCGGTAGCGCCCCGCCAGCAGCACGCGCGTGGACGACGGGAACGGTGACAGCTCCAGGATGGGGCCCAGTGCCCGCCAGCGACGCCGGGCCCATGCGCGGCGCCACGCCCGGAGCGTCAGGGGTGTCAGCGCCAGTACGGTCGCGACGGCAAGCCCGAGGAACCCAGGGGACATTGTGAGGCCCAGGCTAAACGCGGATCCAACACGGAGAAAGCACGGCGTCCAACGGTGCCTCCCCACCCCGGTCCGAGTGAAGCGTCCGAGCGCGGAACGTCCAGGAGAAAGTGGCCGCGCGGGACGGGAACCCAGGCACACTGTGCCCCCTCGAAAAGGAGAGACACCATGAGCTGGGAAGAAGACCTGCAGGGCCGTGAGCCCCCGCCCTCCCTGGAGACGCTCATCGTCCCGCGCGTGCGCGACCTGGGCGACGGCTTCCACGTGCGCCGCGCCCTGCCCTCCGCGCGCCGCCGCATGGTCGGCCCCTTCATCTTCCTGGACCAGATGGGCCCCGCGGACTTCGACCCCGGCCGCGGCCTGGACGTGCGCCCCCATCCGCACATCGGCCTGTCCACCGTCACCTATCTCTTCGAGGGCGAAATCCTCCACCGTGACTCGCTGGGCTTCGTGCAGCCCATCCGCCCCGGCGCCGTGAACTGGATGACCGCCGGCCAGGGCATCGCCCACTCCGAGCGCACCGGCCCCGAAACCCGCTCCGCCGGTGGCCGCCTCTTCGGCATCCAGGCGTGGATCGCCCTCCCCAAGCAGCATGAAGAGGTCGCCCCCGCCTTCGTCCACCACCCCGCGGACACGCTCCCCATCATCGACGGCGAGGGCATCCACCTGACCGTCATCGCGGGCCAGGTGCATGGCGGCAAGTCCCCCGTGCGCGCCCACTCCGACCTCTTCTACGCGGACGCGAAGATGGAGGCGGGCTCCCGCTTGAAGCTCTCCGCCGAATACGAGGAGCGAGGCCTCTACCTCGTCGAGGGCACCGTGGAGGTGGAGGGCACGCGCTTCCAGCCCGGCGAACTGCTCGTGTTCAAGCCGGGCAGCGAAATCATCCTCAAGGCGGAGTCCTCCGCGCGGATGATGCTCCTGGGCGGCGAGCCCATGGACGGCCCGCGCTACCTCTTCTGGAACTTCGTGTCGTCCTCCAAGGAGCGCCTGGAGGCCGCCAAGGCGGACTGGAAGGAAGGCCGCTTCGCCGCCGTGCCCACGGAGACGGAGTTCATCCCCCTGCCTCCGGATGATCCGCCGGCGCCCGTGCGCTACCCGTAGAGCCGGCGCACCGGCGCGAGCGTGCCCGCGGGCCGCTGCGACTTCGCCTGCGACCACGTCAGCCGGTACGTCGCCGCCGTCCCGTCGAAGGCGATGGGCTTCACCTCGGGTGAGCCCGCGCCCGACGCGCGCAGCGTCTCCGCCAGGAAGCCGCAGGCGAAGAAGGGGTTGTCCGCCAGCACGTCCTTCACCCACAGGGTGGCGTCCTGCTTGGACAACTCCTCCACCCGCACCTCGTTGAAGTTGTTGCCCGCGCGCAGGTTGTACGGCACGCGCTCCAGCGTCTTCTGCGGCCCCAGGTGCGTGACCAGCTGCATGCTCGCCCGCCCCACGGACGTCTGCTGGAAGCCCTTCAGGTAGCGGGCGCCCAGCTCCAGGTAGGCCGACTCCAGGGACTGGCCGGGGAAGACGTCCCGCGCGGCCACGTCCAGGAAGACGCGCCACTGCTCCAGCGAGTAGTGGGGGCGCAGCGGCTCGGACAGGTTCAGGCCCGCGGCCTTCAGCTTCTGGCGCCCGTCACGCGTCAGGTACGGCCCCAACGCACGCACGAAGAGGGCTTCCACGCTCTGGGCGAAGATTTGCTTTTCGGATGGGACCATGCCCCCAGGGTGGGGGCGCGCCTGCGCATCCGGAAGCGTGGCCGCAATGCATCCGTCCACGAGTCGTCAAACCCGTAGGATTTTCAGCCTCGCGGCAGACGCACCGTGAAGGTCGTCCCCTGGGCCTCGGTGGAGGTCACCTTCACGGTGCCGCCGTGGGAGTGGACAATCTGGCCGGCGATGTAGAGCCCCAGGCCCAGCCCTCCGGCCGCGCCGCGCTCCCGGTCGCTGCGGCCGGCGCGGCGCCACGCGGCGAAGAGGTGCGGCACCTGCTCCGCCGGAATGGGCGCACCCAGGTTGTGCACCCGCAGCACGGCCTCGCCGTCCAGGCCCTCCGCGCTCACGCGCACGGGTGAGTCCGGCGGGCTGAACTTGAGCGCGTTGGACACCAGGTTGCCCACCACCTGCTCCAGCCGGTCCGCGTCCCACGCGCCGCGCCCGTCACCCTGCACGTCCAGCATCACCTCGCGCTGGGGCTGGCTGGCGCGCGCTTCCTCCACCGCGCCGCGCACCACGTCGAACAGGTCGCACCGCGAGCGCACCACCGGCAGCCCCGCGCCCAGCCGCGCCCGCGCGAAGTCCAGCAGCTGGCGGATCATCCGATCCATGCGCACGGCGCTGGTGAGGATGCGCTCGGTGAAGACGCGCTGGCGGTCGGACAGCTCGCCCTGGCGCTGGAGCTGCTGCGCGGACATGGACAGCGCGTTGAGCGGGTTGCGCAGGTCGTGGCCCAGGATGCCGATGAACTGCTCGCGGAAGTCCTCCGCGTTGCGCAGCTCCGTGACGTCCTGCCCGGTGGCGATGACGGCCTCCACCGCGCCCGTGGGCCCGGTGGCCGGGGACATCGTGTACTCGAAGTGCCGGGGGCCCTGGTCCGAGGACAGGCTGACGCGGCCGCGCTGCACCTGGCCCGTGCGCCGCGCCGCGTCCAGCGCCTTCGCGTAGGGCTCCAGCTGCGGATCCATCACGCGAATCGCGTCCATGCTCCTGCCCGGCACGTGCACGTGATGCGAGCCACGCGACGCGGCCACGGCCTGGTTCGCGTAGATGAGCGTCCCGTCGCCGTCATAGAGCGCGATGGGGTCCGCCGCCGCGGCCATGGCCAGCTCCAGGAGACGGCGCTGCTGCTGCACCTGGTCGGAGAGGACGCGCACCTCTCGCTCGGCGCGGCGCAGGCGCAGGAGCGCGTGCACCTGGGCCACCAGCTCCTCTGGATCCACCGGCGCCACCAGGTACGCATCCGCGCCGTGCTCCAGCCCCTGCGCCCGGTCCGCGGCGCCCACCGCCTGCGCGGACAGGTGCAGCACCAGCGCGCTGCGAGTGCGCGGGGAGGCCTTCAGGCGCCGGCACACCTCCAGGCCGCTCATGTCCGGCAGGCGGACGTCCAGGATGACCAGGTCGGTGTGCTCGTCCGCGAGCGCCAGCGTCTCGACGCCCGTGCCCGCCTCCAGGACCTGGAAACCCGAAAGGGACAGCACGCGAGACGTGACGTAACGGCTGGCCAGGTCGTCGTTGACGTTGAGGATGGTGGGCGAGGAAGGCATGCAGGCGGATGAAACCGTGGCCCTTCTTCGTAATGGCTGCCCCTGGATGCGCCAAGTGTTGCACGTGGGAAAATGTCTTCTCCGACGGAACAGCCAGGGGAACGGGCGTCCGCCGCCGCTCGCTGGACGACAGGGTGGCTCCCCCGCTGGCGCGTTTCGCGATAGGGATGACCCATGCGCCCTCCCTGCCGCCCGCTTCCCGCTGATGGTCGCTTCCTCCAGGCCGTGGGGCCCACGCCGCTCGTGCCCGTGCGGCTGGACCCGGAAGGTCCGACCATCTGGTGCAAGTTGGAGTTCCTCAATCCCAGCGGGTCCACGAAGGATCGCATCGCCCGGTACATGCTGGAGAAGGCGTGGCGTCTGGGGGACCTGAGCCCGGGCGGCGACGTGGTGGAGGCGTCCAGCGGCTCCACCAGCATCGCCATGGCGTTGGCGAGCGCGCAGATGGGCTGCCGCTTCACGGCGGTGATGCCGGAGGGCGTGACGGAGGAGCGGCTCATCGCCATCCGCGCCTACGGCGGCGAGGTGGAGCTGGTGCCGCGCTCGGAAGGCATCCGGGGAGCCATCGCGCGGGCGGAAGCGCTGGCGAAGGAGCGCGGCGGCTACGCGCCCCGCCAGTTCGAGAACCCGGACAACGCGGAGGCGCACCGCGTGTGGACGGGGCAGGAAATCCTGGCGCAGGTGCCGGGCGGGCTGGTGCACGGCGTGGTGAGCGGCGTGGGCACGGGCGGCACCATCGTGGGCCTGTTCCAGGCGTTCGCGGAAGCGGGCTGTCCGGTGACGCCCTTCGTGGCGAGGCCCATCGCGGGGCTGGGCTGCGACATCGAGTGTTGTAGCTTCAGCGCGCGCGTGCCGGGCGTGGTGGACGGCCTGTCGAAGCTGTACCGCGAGGCGGACATGCCGGGCCGCGTGGAGCTGGATATCTCGGATGACCTGGCCATGCGCACCGCGCGGGCGCTCATCCGCCGGGGCTTCCCGGTGGGCCCGTCCTCCGGCCTCAACTACGCGGCGGCGGTGGAGGCGGCGAAGCAGCTGGGCCCGCAGGCCCAGGTGGTGACGGTGTTCCCGGACCGCATGGAGCGCTACTTCTCCACGGAGCTCGTGCAGCCCCGGGCCGCGCCCAAGGCCGGCTGAAGGCCCCTACGTGCGCATGCGCACGCGCGTCTCGTGCACCGTGTCCGGAGGCGGCGCGGTGCGCTCGCGCTCCTGGGCGCGCATCAGGCGCAGGATGCTGGGCCCCAGGACGTCAATCTCCGTGGAGGCGTAGGCCTCCGTGCCGAAGCGGCGGATGGAGTCCGTCTGCCGCTCCAGGATGCGCACGTCCTGTCCGAAGATGTGCAGGCCCACCGGCAGCACGAAGGGCACCGCGGCCTTGAGCAGCCAGCGCGGCACGGGCAGCTTCACCGTCACCACCGCGTACACGAGCGTGTCCCAGTCATCCACCGGCGTCATGGCGGAGTTGACCAGGATGTGGCTCTTCTCTCCGATGCGGTACTCCACTTGCGCGATGGACGGCATCAAGAAGCGGTCGAAGTGCTGCACCACCCCACCGCCCGGCGCGAGCAGCCGCCCCACGAGCCCCTTGGGCGCGGGCTCGCCCAGGTACTCCGCCTCCACGCGGTCCGCGCTCCTGCGCACCACCACGTCGATTTCGTTCTTCTTCTCCGCGGTGCGGAACAGGCCACCGTGGAGGAATGCCGTGTGCGGCACGTCCAGCGTGTTCTCCAGCACCGCGTGCAGCGACCCCGGCGCGCGCAGCACCCGGCGCACGGTGGTGTAGTCCGCCGCGTCCAGCAGCGGGAAGCGGAAGGGCTCCGACGTGGGCTCCACGCCGGGCGTGGAGTAGACCCAGACGAAGCCGTCCTGCTCGCGCGTCGGGTAGGAAGCGGCGCAGCGGGAGCGGGCCTCGGGCTCACCCACCAGGCCGGGGATGAGCCGGCACTGGCCTCCGGTGTCGAAGCGCCACCCGTGGTAGCCGCACTCCAGCTGCCCGTTCTGCACGCGCCCCAGTGACAGGGGCACGTTGCGGTGCGGACAGCGGTCCATCAGGGCGCCAGGCTTGCCGCCCTCGCCCCGGAAGAGCACCAGGGGCGTGCCCTGCAGCGTGCGCGCGAGCGGCTTGTCCCCCAGCTCGCGCGACGTGCAGAGGATGAACCAGGAGTGCGGAAGCCGGACGACGGAGATGTGACTGGGGGACGCACCTGGGGTGCGCCCCTCCTCGCGGGCGGTCATGCGCCCAGTCTAATGGGCCCGGGCCTCCGTGCACGCCCCCTTCAGGCGGGCAGGTCGGCGAAGCGTTGGGCGGCCTCCGGGTTGAGGGGCTGGGGCATCACCCCGCCGCTCATCCTCCGGCAGGACTCCTCGCAGCGGCGGCACGCGTCCGCGCAGGCCTCCATCATCCCCTCGTCGCCCATCTCCTCGCAGGCGGTCGCGCAGGCGGCGCACACCTCCGCGCAGGCGAAGCATGTGCGCGAATGCAGGTCCGAACCGCGCAGCATGAAGCGCGCGCTCGTCTCGCAGATGTCCGCGCAGTCCATCAGCAGCCGGAGGTGCCCAGGCTCGGCGAGCCTGCCTCCCCGCTTCAGACAGTCCGCCAGGGTCTCCAGGCAGACGCGGCGACAGGCCGTGCAGTTGTCGATGCACTCCCGAATCGCGTCGTCGCCTCGCATCACTTCGGCATTCGCCATGGTGGGGGTCCTTTCGGGCCTCACGGTGGGCACGCGCGGGGACGCCACCATCCCGCCGCGCGCGCCCGACTGGCCGGTTGCTTCCGGACTAGAGCTTCAGCCGCCGCAACCGCAGGGCGTTGCCGATGACGGACACCGAGGAGAGGCTCATCGCCGCGCTCGCGAACAGCGGGCTCAGGAGCAACCCGAAGACGGGGTACAGCACGCCCGCCGCCAGCGGCACTCCCAGCAGGTTGTAGACGAAGGCGAAGAAGAGGTTCTGCCGGATGTTGCGCAGCACGGCCTGGCTCAACCCACGCGCCCGAGCGATGCCTCGCAGGTCGCCCTTCACCAGCGTCACGCCCGCGCTCTCCATCGCGATGTCCGTGCCCGTCCCCATGGCGATGCCCACGTCCGCTCGCGCCAGCGCCGGTGCGTCGTTCACGCCGTCGCCCGCCATCGCCACCACGCGCCCCTGGGCTTGCAACGCCTTCACCGCGTCGCCCTTCGCGTCAGGCTGCACGCCGGCAATCACCTCCGTGATGCCCAGCCTGCGCGCCACCGCGTGCGCCGTCGTCGGGCTGTCTCCGGTGAGCATCACCACGCGCAGGCCTTCGTCCCGCAGCCTCGCCAGGGCCTCCGGCGTGGACGGCTTCAGCGGATCCTCCACCCCCAGGAGCCCCGCCGCGCGGCCATCCATCGACACCAGCACCACCGTCTGGCCCTCCTGGCGCAGCGCCTCCGCGCGCTCCGTCAGCGCCTCCACCTCCACGCCCAGGCTCCGCATCAACGCCGCGTTGCCCAGCGCGACCTCGCGGCCTCCCACGCGGCCCCGGACGCCCTGCCCTGGCACGGACTGGAAGTCCTCCACGCCACCGGGGGACACGCCTCGCTCCCTCGCGCCCGAGACCACGGCGGCGGCCAGCGGGTGTTCGCTGCCTCGCTCCAGGCTCGCGGCCTGGCGCAGCAGCTCGGAGGCGTCCACGCCCGGCGCGGGCTCGACCGTCACGAGCCGCGGCTTGCCCTCCGTGAGCGTGCCCGTCTTGTCCACCACCAGCGTGTCCACCGCCGCCATCCGCTCCAGCGCCGCCGCGTCGCGGATGAGCACGCCCATGCGCGCGCCCTGCCCCGTTCCCACCATCACGGACATGGGCGTGGCCAGGCCCAGCGCGCACGGGCAGGCGATGATGAGCACCGCCACCGCGTTCACCAGCGCGTGCGCGAGCCTCGGCTCCGGACCCCACACGCCCCAGACCACCGCCGTCACCACCGCCACCGCGATGACCGCGGGCACGAAGATGCCGGCCACCCGGTCCGCCAACCGCTGGATGGGCGCTCGCGTGCGCTGCGCCTCGGCCACGCGCTGGACGATGCGCGACAGGAGCGTGTCCTGTCCCACTCGCTCCGCGCGCATCACGAGCGTGCCCGTGCCGTTCAGCGTGCCACCCGTCACCTTCGCGCCCGGGCCCTTCTCCACCGGCACGGGCTCTCCGGTGACGAGCGATTCATCCACCGCGCTCGCGCCCTCCAGCACCTCGCCGTCCACCGGCACCTTCTCACCGGGGCGCACGCGCAGGCGCCATCCGGCGTGCACCTGGGACAGCGGCATGTCCTCTTCGTGGCCGTCGTCCGAGATGCGCCTCGCCGTGGCGGGGGCCAACGACAACAGGGCCCGCAGCGCACCAGACGTCGCGTGGCGGGCGCGCAACTCCAACACCTGCCCCAGCGCCACCAGCGTGAGGATGATGGCCGCGGCCTCGTAGTAAACGGGCACGGTGCCGTCGTGTCCCGTGCGCGCGCCTTCCGGCAACAGGTGTGGGAACAGCGTGACGCCCACGCTGAAGACGTACGCCGCGCCCGCGCCCAGCGCGATGAGCGTGAACATGTTCAGGTGCCGGTTCTTCACCGACGCCCAACCCCGCTGGAAGAACGGCGCCCCCACCCACAGCACCACCGGCGTCGCCAGCGCGAACTGAGCCCACGCGAGCGCCGAGGGCGACAGTCCGTGCCGCACCGGCAGCATGTCCGACATGCCCAGCAGCATCAGCGGCGCGCTCAGCACCAGGCCCACCCAGAACCTTCGCGTCATCGAACGCAGCTCTGGATCCGGCGGCTCCTCCACCGTCACCGTGCGTGGCTCCAGCGCCATGCCGCACTTCGGGCAGGTGCCGGGCCCGTCGCTCACCACCTCCGGGTGCATCGGGCAGGTGTATTCGACGCGCGTCTGGAGGACGGGCGGCGCTTCGGACTCCAACGCCATGCCGCACTTCGGGCACGCCCCTGGCGCGTCCTGCCGCACCTCCGGATCCATGGGGCACACGTACACGGCGCCCGGCGCGGCGGGTGGTGGCGGCGTCCGGGGCTGGAGGAACCGCGTGGGGTCCTCCTGGAAGCGCTGGCGGCACTTCGGGCCGCAGAAGAACCAGGTGTGCCCCTCGTGCTCCCAGCTCCCGCCCTTCGGTGCGCGAGGGTCCACCTCCATGCCGCACACGGGGTCGATGGCGGGCCCCTCCCCGCCCACGGAGGGCGGCGACCGGGGTGAAGGCGGAACAAGGTGATGCGGATGGTGATGCGTCATGGGGAAGCCTCCTTTCCCCGGGCCAACGCGGCACCCGGCGCGCTCTTACACATGCGTAACCCTCCCTCCCGAAGCCCGTGCCGCCCGCGCTCGTCCCACTGGGAGGCAGGGCGCCAGGCGGGCCCGGGGGTTTGTCCGCGCGGGGCCTTTTCCGGTAGGACGCGGCGGGCCCGACGCGAAACGGCCAGGAAGATCCGCTCGCTCCGTGTGGCCAGGGAAGCAAGGTCGGGGCCCGACCAGGGAGGGCATCGAATGCGACGCATGTGGGGGACGTGGGGGGCGCTGCTGGCCCTTCTCACCGGCGGCTGTCCCTGCCCGCCCTGCGCTTCGTGGGCGGCGACGTGACGGTGAGCGCCAACGCCCGGCTGGACTCGCTCATGCTGGGCACGGCGACGGCCTTCCCCCTGTGGGTCGAGCGCAGCCTGTTCGTGGAGGACAATCCGAAGCTGCCCACGTGCCGGGCCACCGCGCTCGCGGCGAGCGTGTTCCAGGGCGAGGCGTGGGGCGTGAACATCGACCGGAACGACGATGCGGCGACCTGCCCCTGAGGCCCCGGAGCCGCAGGCGCCTCAGCGGCGCGGCTTGCAGGAGCAGTCCAGGCAGCCGTGCGCCGCGCACGCGCCGCAACCGCGCTCCAGCGAACGCTTGAGCGCGAGCCGCGCACGGTGCAGCCGCACGCCCGCGTTGTTGGGGGTGATGCCCACCTCGCGCGCCACGTCCGGCACCGCCCGCCCCTCCAGGTCCACCTGGCGCACGAGCCGGGCGTACTCGGGCTTGAGCGTGGGCAGCAGATCCGCGAGGCACGCGCACACCGCGCCCTTCAACTCCGGGTCCTCGGTGGCGGAGTCCGCGTCGCGCGCCTCCACCTCCAGCGCGCGTCCTTCCGCGGCCTGCCGGCGGTGGTGATCCACGAGCGCGTTGCGCAGCAGGCGGTAGAACCACGCCACCGCGCTTTCGCCGTCCTTCAGCGCCCCACCCTTCTCCAGGGTGCGGGCGAAGGCCGTCTGGAAGAGGTCCTCCGCGACGGCCCGGCTGCCCACCCGCCGCTCCACGAAGGCGAGGAAGCGGCGCTGATGGGCCAGGAGCGCCGCCACCACGTCCTCGCGGTCCGGGGGCAGCCCTGCGTCTGGCCCTTCAGCCTCCATGCGACTCCCTGACGACTACGGAGGGCCGTTGCCCTGGCGCACCGAGTTCAGCTCCACCGCGGTGGCGTAGATCTGCGCCCACGCACGGTACTTGAACTTCGACAGCGTGCCCTTCTGGTCGTTCGCGTAGTCGAACATGTCCGAGCGGAACTGCGCGTCCGCGGCCTTGCGGGCCTCCGGCTTCAGCGGCGTGCCCTTGCGGTCGTAGTAACGCAGCAGGTCGTAGCCGTAGTCGTGCGTCTTGGCCGCCTTGTCGAACTCCTTCACCGGGCCAATCTGGCCGGGGACAGAGGCGTAGCCGAGCGGATCCTGCATGCGCTGGCCGTGCGGCGTCTGGATGGCGTAGGGCTTGTAACCCATCACCTGCTCGAAGTCCGCCGGAGGCGGGCGCGCGCCGGTGAGGTACTCGTTCATCAGCTTGCCGTGGTCGCCCGGGGGCGCCTTGCTGATGGCGCCCGTGCGCTGGGCGGCGGTGGTGCCAGGGGAGAAGGAGTCCTTCACCACGTTGCGCGCGGCAGGGGCGGCGGGACGCGCGGTGGGGGAATCCGTTCCGGAGGTCTGCGGCTGGCGGACGGGCGAGTTGCGGATGATCATGGGGGCCTGGGGGAGAAGTCTTCTCGATTTTTCGGAAACCGCCGCCCCAAAGTTGCGGATCCCCAACCAAAGTCGCGCAGAATGCGTGCAACGCACCGCGTGGTGCACTGGGAGACACTGTGAAGAGCTACCCGTATTCCGAAGGAATCAAGGAACTGCGCGCCGGCAACTTCGAGAACGCGCAGCGTCTGGTCGAGCAGGCGAAGAAGCAGGGGGACGCTTCCGTGGAGGAGCTCACCGCCATGGCGTTCGCGATGGACGGTCACAACCAGCGCGGGTTCGCCACGGAGCTGCTGCAGGAGGCGCTGAAGCAGCAGCCCTCGGCGGTGGATCCGGCCTGTGCCCTGGCCATGTATCACCTGGAGAAGCAGGAAGACGCCCAGGCCGCGGCCGTCCTCAAGCCCGCGCTGGACGCCACTCCGGATCACCCCAAGGCGAACCTGTGTATGGCCATGGCCCTGGCGAAGACGGAGGCCGCCAAGGCCCGCGCTCACGCCGCCAAGGCCGCGAAGGACACCGACGCGGACGTCCGCGCGCAGGCGGAGGCGCTGGACAAGGTGCTCTCCGAGCACGAGCCCCGCTAAAGGCCTCAGTCGCCGCGCTTGAAGTCCTCCGTGCGGACGCCATAGCGCTTGAGCAGGCGGTGCAGGCTCTCGCGTTCCATGCCCGCGCGCTCGGCCGCGTGGGTGACGTTGCCGGAGAACTCCTGCATCAGCGCGGTGAGGTAGTCGCGCGACACGGCGTCGCGCACGCGGTCCACCGCCTCTCGGTAGGGCTGTTTCGCCAGTGCCTCCGCTGGCAGCGGCCCCGGGGCCGCGGAGGTACGGGCGGCGGTGAGCTCGGGCGGCAGGTCCTCCGGAGTGATTCGGGGGCCCGCCGCCACCGCTACCGCGCGCGCCACCGCGTTCTGCAGCTGCCGCACGTTGCCGGGCCAGGGCGCGGCGGTGAGTGCCTGGAGTGACGGGGGCGTGAAGCCCTCCAGCTCCGGCCGTTTCGCGCCAGCGAGGAAGTGCATGGCGAGCAGCGGGATGTCCTCGCGGCGCTCGCGCAGGGCGGGCATCCGCACCGTCACGCCGCCCAGCCGGTAGTAGAGGTCCTCGCGAAAGCGCCCCCGAGCCACCTCCTCGGCGAGGTCCCGGTGCGTCGCCGCCACCACGCGCACGTCCACCGTCACCGGCGTGGTCGTGCCCACGCGGCGGATCTCCTTCTCCTGGAGCGCGCGGTTGAGCTTCACCTGCACGGGCAGCGGCAGGTCGCCCACTTCGTCCAGGAAGAGCGTGCCGCCGTGGGCCTCCTCGAAGAGGCCGGCCTTCGCGCCGGTCGCGCCGGTGAAGGCGCCCTTCGCGTGGCCGAAGAGCTCGCTCTCCACCAGCTCCGCCGGCAGCGCGCCGCAGTTCACCGCGACGAAGGGCTTGTCGCGGCGAGGGCTCTCGCGGTGAAGCGCGCGGGCGGCCAGCTCCTTGCCGGTGCCCGTCTCGCCAGTGAGCACCACGGTGAGGTCGCGCGCCGCCACCTGCGCGAGCAGCGCGTGCGTCTTCTGGAGCGCGGTGCTGGTACCGCGCAGGCCGTGGAAGTCCGGCATGCGCGCCACGCGGGCGGCGAGTCCCTGTGCATCCCGCCGTTGGCGCTGGCGCTCCAGGGCACGGGCGACCACCAGGGCCACCTCGTCCGGGTCGAAGGGCTTGGACAGGTAGTCGTATGCGCCGTCCTTGATGGCCTCCACGGCCTTGGGGATGCTCGCGTAGGCGGTGACGAGGACGACCTCCGTGTCCGGCGCGCGCCGCTTCACCTCGCGCAGCACCGTGAAGCCGTCCGCGCCCGGCATCTGGATGTCCGTGACGACCACGTCGAACGTGCGCGCGGAGACCAGGGCCAGCGCCTGCACACCGTCGGGCGCGGTCGTCACCGCGTACGCGTCCCCGAGGATGCGCGCGAACAGCTTGAGCATGTTCTCCTTGTCGTCCACGACGAGGACCGAAGGCTTCGCGCCGCTCATGCCGCCGCCTCCTGTTCACGCGACGGCGCGGGCAGGGACAGCGTGAAGCGCGCACCGCCCAGGGCCCCGGAGTCCACGTCGATGCGGCCGCCGTGCGCCTCCGCGATGGCCTGACTCACCGCGAGCCCCAGCCCCGTACCGGAGGGCTTCGTCGTGAAGAAGGGCTCGAACAGCCGGGCCCGCGCTTCCGGCGTCACCCCGGCCCCCGAGTCCGACACCGCCACGCGCGCGCTCCCGTCCGCGTCCACCGCGATGCGCACCTCCACCCGTCCTCCCTCGCCCGCGGCCTCCGCCGCGTTCTTCACCAGGTTGAGCAGCACCTGCCGCAGCCGGGGCGCCTGCACCCAGGCGGTGCCCTCTCCGTGCACGTCCACCGTCACGGTGCCCAGGCGCGTGGCTTCACGCAGGCGGGAGACGACCTCCTCGCACGCGTCGCGCAGCGCCACCGGCTCACGTGGCCCGCGGCCCGGACGCGCCAGGTCCAGCAGTCCCTCCACGATGTCCTGGCAGCGCACCGCCTCCTCCTCCACCACGCGCAGGTCCTCCGCGAGCGTTCCCTCCGCCCGCCGCTGCAACAGCCGCACGTACCCGAGGATGACGCCCAGCGGGTTGTTGATTTCATGCGCCACGCCCGCCGCCAGCCGGCCAATGCCCGCCAGCTTCTCGTGCTGGACGAGCCGCGCCACCGCGTTGCCGATGTACACGCCCACCCCGGCCGCGAACAGCGTGGCCCCACCCAACAGCAGCAGCGCCCAGCGGAAGCTGTCGCGCTCCACCGCGCCCACGTGCGACTCGAAGGCGTCCATGGACGCGTCCGAGTCCGCCGTCAGCGCGTCCACCCGCGCCTGGATGCGCGACACCCACTCCAGCGCGCGCCCATGCGCCGCCTCCACCGCGCCCGCGTCCTTCGCCATCACCGCGGGCAGGAGCGTGTCCCGGTAGAGCGTGTCCAGCGCGTCGCCCGACGCCTGGATGTCCGCCACCGCCGCGCGCTCGTCCGCGTCGCGCGCGTGCTCCGCCAGCCGCCGCGTCAGCGCCTCCACGCGGGCGCGGGCCTCGGTGTGGAAGCGCCGGTGGCTGTCGTTGCCCAGGATGATGGTGTGCGCCAGGTGCGCGTACTGGTCCCTCACCGCCGTGGCCAGCTCCCGCGCCTCCCGCGCGCGGCCGCCCACCTCGCGCAGCGCACGCGTGCCCTCGTGGATGTCCGCCAGCCGGCCGAGCGCATAGCCCGACGCCGCCGCGAACAGCGCCACCAGCGCGCCGAACGCGAGCAACACCCTGCGGGTCGTGGTGCCGGAGACAGGTCCCATGGGAAGCCCTCTTATACGGCGCGCGCCCCTTTTCGGCCGCGCCTGGCGCATGTCCTCCCCAGGCCATCCAAAGCCGCATTCCCCTTGCACCCCTCCCCTCCGGCCGAGCATGACTCGCACGAGGCGGCGCGGGCCCATCCTTGGGGGACACACCCGTTGCCGGGAGCCACTCATGGCGATGCGCTTCAAGAATCTGGATGGCAGCGGACCGCAGGCCTTCACCCGCGTCTTCAAGTGGGCCGTCACGGACAAGCTCGCGGGCAAGCGCCGCAGCGCGCCCGCGCGCGCGGTCGTGCCGCACGTGGAGCCGGACCTGGCGGTGCTCGCCACCCCACCCGCCCCGGGCGAGGGCGCCCGCCTGACGTGGCTGGGCCACGCGAGCTGGCTGGTGCAGCTGGATGGCGTGTCGCTGCTCATCGACCCGGTGCTGCGCGACGCCATCAACGTCGTCATCCGCCGCAACGTGCCGCCCGGCGTGCCGGTGGAGAAGCTGCCGCGCATCGACGCGAGCCTGGTGAGCCACAACCACTACGACCACCTGGACCTGCCCACGCTCAAGCAGGTGGGCGCCCGCATCGTCACCGGCCTGGGCCACGCGCCGGTGTTCCAGGGCCAGGGCCTGCCCTTCCACGAGCTGGACTGGTGGGAGTCCACGCAGGTGGGGCCCGTGCGCGTGCACTACGTGCCGTCCCAGCACTGGAGCCGCCGCGGCCTCAACGACGCCAACCAGATGCTCTGGGGCGGCTTCGTGGTGGAGGGCTCCAGCGCGCGCGTCTACCACTCCGGTGACACCGCCTACTTCCAGGGCTTCAAGGAGATTGGCGCCAGGTTCCCCAAGCTGGACGCGGCGCTGCTGCCCATTGGCGCCTACGACCCCGCGTGGTTCATGCGGCTGCAGCACATGAACCCGGAAGAGGCGGTGCAGGCCTTCGAGGACCTGGGCGCGATGGCCTTCTTCGCCATGCACTGGGGCACTTTCAAGCTCACGGACGAGCCGTTGGACGAGCCGCCCGCCCGCCTGGACGCGGAGTGGCTGCGCCGGGGCTGGCCGCGCGACCGCGTGCACGTGCTGCCGGTGGGCGGCACACACACCGTGCGGCAAGGTTGAGCGCTGGCGGGGCTTGTGGTCTCAAGCGGGCATGCTCCTGCCCACCCTCGCAGCCCTGGTCCTCACGCAGGCCCCACCCCCACTCACCACCGTCTCCGAGCAGAGCGGATGGAAGCGCACCGGCCGCTACGCGGAAGCAGAGAGCCTCTGCCGCGCCTTCCCCAAGGCGTTCCCTGGCAAGGCCCGCTGCGACACGCTGGGCACCACGCCGGAGGGCCGCCCCATGGTGGCGCTCGTCGTCAGCCAGGACGGCACGCTCACCGCGGACGCCGCGCGCAAGAAGGGGCGGCCCGTCGTCTTCTTCCAGGGCGGCATCCACGCGGGTGAAATCGACGGCAAGGACGCGGGCTTCTGGCTCCTGCGCGACGCGCTCCAGAACCGGGCGTCCACGCCGGACCTGCTCAAGGGCGTCACCGCCGTCTTCGTCCCCGTCTTCAACGTGGACGGCCACGAGCGCTTCAACCCCAACCACCGCCCCAACCAGGTGGGCCCGGAGGAGATGGGCTTCCGCGTCACCGCCCAGAACTTCAACCTCAACCGCGACTACGTGAAGGCGGACGCACCGGAGATGGTGCTGCTCTTGAAGTACCTCAACGCGTGGGACCCGCTCGTCTACGTGGACCTGCACGTCACCGACGGCGCCAAGTTCGAACCCGACGTGTCCGTGGGCCTGGAGCCCCAGAAGTCCGGCCCGCCCGCGCTTCAGGCGCTGGGCACGAAGCTGGTGGACGAGCTCTTCACCGGCCTCACCCCCCAAGGGCACCAGCCGCTGCGCTTCTATCCGTCCTTCCTCGTGGACGACGACCCCACCAGCGGCTTCGCCTACGGTGTCCCCCCGCCGCGCTTCAGCCATGCCTTCTGGTCCGTCCACCACCGCTTCGGCGTGCTCGTGGAGACGCACTCCTGGAAGAACTACGAGCAGCGCGTGAAGGCCACCCGCGACGTGCTGGAGGGCCTCTTGAAGCTCGTGTCCCGCGACGGCGCCGCGCTCCTGGCCGCCGTGAAGGCGGAGGACCAGAAGGCCGTGGCCGGCGAGGTGCGTGAGGTGGTGCTCGGCTGGAAGAACACGTCCAAGCGCGAGGCGATTGCGTTCAAGGGCTACGCCTACGAGCGCCTGCCGTCGGACATCTCCGGCCAGCCGCACATCCGCTACGACGACACGCAGCCCCAGACGTGGAAGGTGCCGTACCTGCCGGACGTGCAGCCCTCCGTCACCGCGAAGCTGCCCGAGGGCGGCTACCTGGTGTCCGCCGCGCACGCCGCGTGGGTCGCGCCGAAGCTGGCCGCGCACGGCATCGCGTTCCAGCGCCTCACCCGCGCGGTGCCCGCGGCGAAGGTGGAGTCGTTCCGCTCGAAGGACTTCCAGTTCCAGGTGCGCTCCAACGAAGGCCACCAGGGCCTCACCGCGAATGGCGAGTGGACGCCGGACACGCAGGACCTGCCCGTGGGGACGCTCTACGTGCCGGTGGCGCAGAAGAACGTGCAGCTGGTGGCGCACCTCTTCGAGCCCGCGGGGCCGGACTCGCTCCTGTCGTGGGGCTTCTTCAACGCCCACTTCGAGCAGAAGGAATACATCGAGGACTACGTGCTGGAGCCCTACGCCCGCGAGCTGCTGGCGAAGGACCCCGCGGTGAAGGCCGCGTTCCAGGAGCGCCTGAAGGACGCGGGCTTCGCCAAGGACCCGCGCGCCCGCCTGCGCTTCTTCGCCGAGCGTCACCCGACCTGGGATGAACGCCTGGGCCTCTATCCCGTGTACCGCGCCGCCAGCGCGCCACCGAGCCTGGTCCCGGCGAAGTAGAGGGGAAAGAAGAAGCCCCCGGCCCGCTTCCCCCGTGAGGGGGCGTCGCGGAGCGGGGGCTTCGGATTCAGCACCGCGCTCCCGGTCCATGCGGCACCGGGAGCGCGTTTTCATTTCCGACTAGCCGATGGGCTTCTCGCAGACGCACGCGCTGACGTTGCACGTGAAGCCCGGAGCGCAGCCGCCGCAGTCCGGCTTGCAGACGCAGGCGCACAGACCGGGGTCCGCGCCGAAGCCGGTGCCGCAGTTGAGCGCGCCCGTGTCGCAGACGCAGCCGCAGGCGTTGTTGTCGAACTTGTAGCCCGCGGCGCAGGTCGCGGACTGCACGCAGCTGCACGTGCAGGAGTTCGTGTTGCACGTCTCGAAGGTGCCGCACGTGCCGCCGCAGTCCTGGGCGCAGGTGAAGTCACACACCGCGCGGTCGGTGTTGCACACCTGGCCGGCGGGGGCCGTGCCACCGCAGTCCGACGGGCACTCGCACTTGTCCGTGGTGCGGTTGCAAGCGAGCTTGCCCTTGCAGAAGTCCGGGTCGTTCGGGTCGTAGTACTGCGTGTCGGACGCGCACGGCGGCGGGTTGCCGTCCGGCTTGACCGTGCGGTCGATCCAGTAGCGGTACGACAGCGCGGCCTGCGTCTTGCCGGACTCCTTCGGACGGCACGCGCCGTAGAAGGACACGGTGCGGTTGATGCCGTCCACGTCGAAGCCGTTGGTGCGGCTGCGCGGCAGGTCCCCGATGCTGGGGCAGATGGCCGGATCCACCACCGCATCCACCGCGACCTTCAGCGACGCGCCAATCGGCGGCTTGAGCGTGCGGTAACCCACCGACGCGATGACGCTGTCCACGATGGCGTTGATGGTGTTGGTGATGGAGGTGTTGTCCCGGATGCTGCCGGACACGCCGCCCGTGGCCTGGATGACGTCCAGGTGGCGCGGGGTCTTGTTGTCCTCACCCGCGTAGCACGGGGAACCGTCCGGCGGGCAGATGATGCCGTGCACCTGGATGGACTGGTTCGTGGGGTTCTTCGTGGTGCCGGACACGGTGCCGGTGTTGAGGAAGTACGCGGAGTAGTTGGCCACCGTGTCCGTGGACTGGTCCTTCACGTCCGTGAGGATGACCACCACCACCTTGGCGCCCGGACGGATCTTCGTCTCCGGGCCGCCCGTGGACGCGGCCATGTCGTTGATGGCCTTGCGCGCGGCCTCCAGCGGACGCTCGCTGCCGTCACCGCCCAGGGCCACCCAGCAGTTGGTGTTGGCCGTACAGGTGGTGTTGGGCAGCGGCGTGTACGTGGGGTTCTGGGTGGTGCCACCCTTCACGGCGCACACGTTGTTGTTGCACACCGCGTTCTGGGTCAGCCACGCCTTGAACTGGTCGATGTTGGTGGTGAAGGGACGGATGATGTTGCGGTTGGCGCTGTTGCCCACCGTGTAGCTGGTGGTCACCATGGACACGCGCCAGTCCAGCGTCGCGTTGCCCAGCTTGTTGGCCACCGCCGTGCCCGCGTTCGCCAGCGACGTCTGCGACGACGCCATGGAGCCGGAGTCGTCCACCACGAAGAGGAAGTCCACCACGGCCGTGTTGCCGGTGAAGACCTCGCACTGCACCGCGTCCGCGTCGCCGAACTGCGCCAGCGCGGAGCCGCCCGCCGTGTCCGCCATGGTGAAGAGGCTGCCCGTGGCCGACTCGTTGTAGCGGGCCGCCGGCGTGATGGCGAGCACCACCACCACGCTCGCGTTGGAGCGGTGCACGTACTGCGCCTGGATCTTGAACGGGCCGTTGATGCCCGCCGAACCGCCGAGCGACTCGGTGCTGTTGGGCACCAGCTGGCGCGCCAGCGAGTTGGTGAACGACTTCAGCTCCGTCGTGCCGGCGAGCCCGTAGCGGGAGACCGCCGCGGGGAAGCCGTCCCAGGTGGTGAACGTCTGCGTGAACTCCACGTCCGCCGGCGCCAGGAGCGGCGTGCCGGTGCGGATGCCCGACTCGTCGGTCGAGGGCGTGGTGGAGCCGCTCAGCGGAGCGCGCTTGTACGCGATGAACGTCACCTGCTTCGTGTCGTCATAGCCCATCACGCCCACGGTCTGGCCGTTGGCCTTCAGGTTGAGGAGGTTGGCGTCCTTGAACGTGTTGGGCAGCGCGAGCCGGAGGTCCGCGCCGCTGTCCTCCTTGAAGGTCACCGTGCGCAGGTTCTGCACGCTGCACGCCTTGCCGGCGGGCGTGGTGGCCGCGCCGTCCGCGGGGTCCAGCGGGTTGAGCTCGCCGGGGTCCACCTTGCCGTTCTGGTTGGAGTCCTCCGCGCCGTCGGGGATGCCGTCGCCGTCCGTGTCCGGCTTGTTGGCGTCCGTCTTCGTCGTGGGGTCCGCGTCGCCCACGTAGCCGCAGTTGTTGCGCGGGGCCGCGGCCGTCGTCACGCCACGCTCCACGCCGTCGAGCAGGCCGTCGCCGTCGGTGTCCGGGTTGGTGGGGTCCGTCTCGCCGGGATCCACCTGGCCGTTGGAGTTGGGGTCCTCACCGAGGAAGCCGTTGCGGCCGGCGCCGTCCTGGAGCCCGTCGCAGTCGGTGTCGGTCAGGCGCGGGTCGGTCTCACCGGAGTCCACGCGGCCGTTCTTGTTCGTGTCCTCAACGCCGTCCGCCACGCCGTCGCCGTCCGTGTCGGCGCTGTTCGGGTTGGTGCCGGTGGCGATTTCAACGGAGTCCGGGATGCCGTCGAAGTCCGCGTCGGGGATGGACGCGGCGCAGTCCGCCTTGCGCGGATCCGTCTCGCCCGGATCCACCTTGCCGTTCTTGTTCACGTCCTCGGCGCCGTCCGAACAGGTGTCGCCGTCCGAGTCGGGCTTGAGCGGATCCGTGCCCGTCTGCTTCTCCAGGCCGTCCGGCAGGCCGTCGCCGTCCGTGTCGCGCAGGCGGGGATCCGTCTCGCCGGGGCTCACCGAGCCGTTCTTGTTCGCGTCCTCCACGCCGTCCGGGATGCCGTCACCGTCGGAGTCCGCCGTGTTGGGGTCCGTCTCCGTGAGGTCGCGCTTGCCGTTGCGGTTGGCGTCCTCCAGGCCGTCCGGCAGCCCGTCCTCGTCCGTGTCCGCCTTCACCGGCGAGGTGCGCGTCGTCGGATCCTGGTCCGCGCGGAAGTTGCAGTTCGGGTCCGTGCTGACGCTGGACGTTCGTCCGACTTCCACGCCGTCACGGATGCCGTCGCCGTCCGTGTCGCGCAGGCCGGGGTTCGTCTTCAAGCCGCCGGCGTAGACCGTGGAGAACTCCTCCTGGTCCGTCAGGCCGTCGCAGTCCGAGTCCTTCGTGGCGTTGTTCGGATCATACGGGTCGACGGGGACTTCGCCGGGGTCGGGGTCGGGGTCGATGATGACGCCGGCGTCCTCGACATAGCCGGCGTCGAAGCCCGCATCGACGACGCCTGCGTCGGAGCCTCCGTCGGTGGGGATGGGATCAGGGCCAGGGCCGGGGTCCGGGTCGGTGCCGCCACACCCCGCCATGAGCGTGGCGGCAAGCAGCGTGCCGGAGAAGAGTCGGATCCAATTGCGCATAACGGGTCAGCACTCCGGGAAGGGGGGTTACGGAGAACACCCGCAGCATAGAGGGATGCGCGCCCGATTCCGATGTAGGTGCGCCCTGGGGCGGAGAGGGAATCACGATTCGTAAACTTGGCGTCCACCACTGTCGCCTGTTTCCGACTGCACTGTCTTTACGGGAGCCAGGAGGGCTCGGTTATCGTCCGCCCCGTGCCTGTGTTCGGTCTTGCGGCGGTATGGGGGGAAGCGGCTTCGCCTGAGAAGGCGGCAGCCGTCGTGGAGGGCCTGGGTGCGCTCTTGCCGTCCGCGCAGTCGATGCAACTCGTGGTGGCGTTTCGCGACGAGGCCGGCGCGCTGGAGGTGAAGGTGGAGGTGCCCGGCTATCCGCGCGCGGCGGTGGAGCGGCTGGGCGAGGAGGTCCGCAAGAGCGGCGGCACGTTCGTGGAGCTGTGGCGGCTGCCCAAGGCGGAGCGGGATGCGCTGCGCTCGCGCACGCTGTCAGGCGGCACGCCCTTCGCCGGCAACGAGCGCACGCAGGCCGCGCAGGAGCTGCGGCAGCACCTGGAGGATCTGGCCGCGCGAGGTCCCCTGCCCGCTTCGTCCGCGCCGAAGACTCCACCGCCATCCGAGGCACCGCCCGCGCCCCAGGCTGCTCCCGCCGAAAGTGGAGGCGCGCCGGAGACCGGAGCGTCCGAGCAACCATCGCCGTCGGATCCGCCCGCGCCATCCCCCGTAGCATCCGGCGATGAGTCCCAGCGCCGCGCCCGGCGTTTCGCGGTGAAGCTGGAGATGGAGTTCCGCACGGAGCTGGACTTCGTGCGCGAGCACGCGCTGAACATCAGCAATGGAGGACTCTTCGTGCGCACGGCGCACCGCCCGCCGCAGGACAGCGTCGTCATCGTGGACGTGAAGCTGCCCAACGGCCAGCGGCTGCAGGGCGAGGCGCTGGTGGTGCACGTGGTGGACGAGCAGTACACCGGGGGCGTGGGGCTTGCCTTCCTGAGCGACGACGCCACCTTCTCCGCGACGCTGGACGGGTATCTGGCGAGCCTGGCCGGGGAGAAGGCGTGACGTTGGAGGAAGACCCGACATCCGAGTGGCCGCGCGACCTGGGCCGCTTCCAGCTGCTGTCGCGGCTGGGACGCGGCGGCAACGCGGAGGTGTTCCGCGCGAAGATGATCCGGGGCCCCTATGCGGGAGAGGAGATGGCCCTCAAGCGCGTGCGACCGGAGCGCCTGCGGGACCCGGAGGCGCGCGAGCAGCTCCTGCACGAGGGGGAGCTGGCGCGGTGCCTGGATCATCCGCACATCGTGGGCTTCCGGGAGTACGGCGAGCTGGCGGACGGGCCCTATCTGGCGATGGAGCTGGTGGAAGGCACGGACCTGGGGCGCGTGCTGGCGCAGTGCCGGCGCCGGCGCATCGAGCTGCCCATCGACATCTCCGTGATGATGGTTCGCCACGTGCTGGAGGCGCTGGCGTACGCGCACAAGGCCACCAACTCCAAGGGCCTGCCGCTGGCGGTGGTGCACTGCGATGTGTCTCCGCACAACGTGCTCCTGTCGCGCGGCGGAGAGGTGAAGCTCGCGGACTTCGGCGTGGCCCGCTCGCGCGCGGGGCTGGAGGTGGATCTGCGGCGGGTGGGCAAGCAGAACTACCGCTCGCCGGAGCTCCTGGCGGGCGAGGTTTCCGTCGCGGTGGACCTGTGGGCGGCGGCGGTGTTGCTGTACGAGCTGCTGTCCCTGGAGTCGCCCTACGAGGAAGGGACTGCCGAGGAGGTGGAGGCCTCCATCCGGGGCCTGCGGTTGACGCCCGTGCGCATGGTGGCGCCAGAGGTGTCGGATCCGCTGGCGCTGGTGTTGGACCGGGCGCTCGCGCCGCACCCGTCGCAGCGCTTCTCCTCCGCGGAGCAGTTCGCGCGGGCGCTGGCGGCGCTGAGCGACGACCGCGTGGCGACGCCGCTGGCCGTGGCCGCGGTGGTGCGCGGCCTGATGGGCGCGGAGCCGGTGACGGGCTGAGCCGTCACGCCACCTGCTGATCCGAGGGCGCGATGATCCCCGCGTCGCCTTCGACGACGAGCTTGCTGCGGCCGCCGCCCTGCTTCACCACTCGCACCTGCACGCCGATGCGCTCGGCGAGCCCGCTCACGTGGGAGATGATGCCCACCTGGCGGCCGGTGGCCTGGAGCGCGTCGAGCGTGGCGAGCGCGACCTCCAGCGTCTCCGGATCCAGGGTGCCGAAGCCCTCGTCGATGAAGAGGGTCTCCACCTGCGTCGTCTCCGACGACAGCGAGGCCAGGCCCAGCGCGAGCGCGAGCGACACGAGGAAGCTCTCGCCGCCGGAGAGGCTGGCCACGCTGCGGACCTCGTCGCCCATGTCGCCGTCCACCACCTGGAGGTCCAGGTCGTGGCCGGGCACGCGCTCCAGGCGGTAGCGGCGGGCCAGCTCGCGCAGGTGTGCGTTGGCGTGCAGCAGCAGCGCGTCCAGGGTGAGGCTCTGGGCGAAGACCTTGAACTTCTTTCCGTCGTGCGAGCCGATGAGGTCGCCCAGCGTCTTCCACACCTCCGCGTCAGCGCGGCGCAGCTCCAGGGCCCGGGCCTCCGCGCCATGGCGTGCGCGGGAGGTGTCGTCGTGGTCCAGCTTCGCGCGCAGCAGGGCCACGGCGCGGTGGCGCACCTCGACATCGGTGCGCAGGCGTTCGCAGAGCTCCGCGACGTCTGCTTCCGCGAGCGTGGGAAGCCCGGAGGCCTCATGGCGGACGCGGCGCTCACGGCGCTCCACGAGGACGGCGCGGGCCTGGGCCACGGACTCGCGCAGGGCGTTGAGCGCGCGGGCCTCCGAGTCGCACCAGGCGGCACCGCGCGACAGCAGGGCCTTGAGTTGCTCCAGGGTGGAGCCATGACCGGCGAGGCGTTCCGCGAGGACGGCCTGGGCGGTGTCGAGCGTGCGGGCGGCCTCGGTGCGCAGGCGCACGGCGTCCTCGGCGCGGGCGGTGGCCACCTTCTCCGCCTGTTGGAGGGCTTCGGAGTCCTCGCGGGCGCGCTCGTAGGTGGACTGGGCGGCGTCGATGCGCGCCTGGACCTCCGCGCGCACCTCCTGCGTGGGGCGGCCCTGGAGCAGCCGGGCGCGGGCCCTGGATGCATCCTGGAAGGCCGCGTCCTTGAGGCTCGCGCGGTGGGCGGCGGTCTCCGCGTCCTCGTGCCGGGACTGGAGGCGGACTTCTTCACGGGCACGCAGGCCCTGCTGTTCCTCCAGGCGCTTGCGAGAGGCCTCCAGCTCCGCGAGCTTCTCGCGCCACTTCGTCACGCGCGCCAGGCACTGGCCCTGGAAGCGCACGGGGTCCTCCGCGAGCTTGTCCTTCCAGGGGGCAGCCTCGCTGGCGAATGGAGGGGACACTTCGGTGAGGGCGCGCTCGCGGGCATCGCGGGCGGTGTCCCGGCGCAGGAGCGCATCGCGGTGGGACTGGGACGCGCGGGACCAGGAGTCCTCGGCCTTGCGCAGGGCATCGGCCGCGCCTTCGCGCCGGGTGCGCCGGGTCTCCAGCTGGGCCCGGGCCTCGCGAGCAGCGCTGGCGCGGGCTTCCGCGGAAGCCTCTTCGTCACGAAGGGTCGCGAGCCGCGCGCGCGCGTCTTCCTGCGCCGAGCGGATCCACGCCTGAGTGGTGGTGGCCTCCGCGTCGTCGGGCGGCGACGCAGCGGCACTGACACCCTGTTCGGCGTGCTCCACGCGGGACCACCGTTCGCACGCCGCGCGCCAGGCTTCACGATGCGCCGTGCGCTTGCGGGCTGCCGTGTCGCGCCGTGATTCGGCCTGGGTCGCGGCGGTGTCCGCGGTCGCCTGCCGCACGCTCGCCGCGCTCTCCTGCTTCGCCGCGGCATCTCGCGCGGTTTCCAACTCCAGCACCCGGGCCGCGGCCTCCGCGACCAGCCCCTCCAGCGCGGAAGCCTCCCGGGCATACGGATGTTCGAGCGCGCCGCACAGCGGACACGGCTCACCTTCGTGCAGCGCGGCCCGGTGCGAAGCCAACCCCTGCGTCGCCTCCGCGCGCGACTGCGCACGACGAGCCTCGTGGAGCATCGCATCCTGCGTCGCCCGCCGCGCCGCCGCGTCCTTCGCCTCCTCCGCCGCGCGCAGGGAAACCTCGCGGTGCGCCTTCACCTCCGCCGCCGCGTCACCTTCCGCCGTGCCCTCCGCCCGAGCGCCTTCACCCGCGAGCGTCAGCGCCCCCAGAACATCCTGTCGCGCCAGCAGCGCATCCCGGAGCGCCCGCCGAGCCGAGCCGCCATCCTCGCCCAGCGCGGCTTCCGCATGCGTCGCCAGGGCCTGCGCCTGCGCTTCCAATTCGACCGCGCCCTGGTGCTCCTCGCGGCACGACTGGGCCTCGTTGCCCAGACGGTCCGCGTCCTTCCCCAACCGGTCCGCGTCCGCGCCCGCCGACTGTTCGTCCTTCAGCGCCCCCGCGAAGCGCTCCAGCTCGCGCTGCCAGCGGGGCCACTCCGAGGCCAGGGACTCCCAGCTCGCATGCGACACGCGCCACGCTTCGGCCGCGTCCACCAGCACCTGGGCCTTCGCTTCCGCCGTCTGCACCAACTCCAGCGCATCTCGGGCTGACGCTTCCGCGGTCTTCGCCTGCTTCGCCAGCTCCGCGGCCTCACGGGCCTCGCGCTCCGCCTCCGCGCGGCGCGTGTCCAGCGTCGCGGCCTCCTCCAGCGCCGGACGCACCGACGCCTCCGCATCCAGCGCCGCGGCCCGCGCGGCCTCCGCCTGCATCCGCACCTGCCGCTGCGCCGCAGCCGCCGCGAGCGCCGCTTCCGCCTGCGAGGCCCTCTCCAGTTGCTCGGCCTCCGCCCTCACGCAGCCCTGCTCCGCGGCCTCCACCGCCGACACCACCGCGCGGAAGCCCTCCGCCGCGCGCACCGACTCCAGCAGCGCCTCGCGAGGCGCCGCCGCCTCCCGCTCCGAGTCCGCCCGGGCTACCGCGCTTTCGGCCTGATGCTCCTGCTCCACGAACTCCGCGCGCTGCGCGTACCAGGACCGGGCCGCCTCCGCCTCGCGCGACCGGGTCTCCTCGCGGACCCGCGCCGCCTCCTCCTCGCCCAACTGGACGCGCACGCCCTCTCGGTCCGCGTCCGACATCAGCGCGATGGCCGCGAGCCCCAGCGACAGCCGCTTCAGCTCCTCCTGCTCCTTCGCGTTCTTCTCGTGCGCGGCGATGGACACGCGGCTGTACACCTCCGTGCCCGTCATCCGCTCCAGCAGCTCCGCGCGCTCGTTCGCGTCCGCGCGCAGGAACGCCGCGAACTCCCCCTGCGCCAGCAGCGCCGAGCGCCGGAACTGATCGAACGACAGCCCCAGCCGCTCTTGGATCGCGTGGAGCACCTCGCCCTTGGTGCGGCCGAACAGCTGCCCCGAGACCACGTCCGTCAGGCTCAGCTCCTGCGGCCGGAATCTCCCTTCCGCGCGCTCACGCGCACGCCATACGTTCCACCGCGCCCGGTAGCGCCGCCCGTCCTTGCCCAGGAAGTCCACCTCCGCGTGGCCCTTGCCCGCCCCGCGCCGCAGCATGCCGCGCACGTCGTACGCCGACAGTCGCGCCTCTTCCTCCTCGTCCGCCCGGCCCACCAGCACCTTGCTGGGCCCGCCCAGCCGGGGCGTGCGGTCGAACAGCGCCAGGCACAGCGCATCCAGCAGCGTGCTCTTGCCCGCCCCCGTCGCGCCGGAGATGGCGAACAGCCCCAGCCGGTCCAGCGGCGCCCGGTCCAGCTCCAGCGCGAAGTCCCCCGCGAAGCTCGTGAGGTTGCTGCCGCGAATCGCCAGGATCTTCACGACGCGTCCTCCTGCACCTGCGTGAGCAGCGCATGGAACGACTCCAGCAACCCCGGCGAGGGCGCCTCCTTGAAGTCCCGCGCATACCGGGCGAGGAACACGTCCTCAGGAGTGCGCTCACGCAGCGACAACCCCGGCCGCACGTCCGCAAGCGCCCCGCCCGTGCCCGTATAGAACGGCGTCAGCTTCACCAGCCGCGCCGCCCGGCCCTCCAGCGCCTTCTCCACCTTGTGGCGCAGCGCCGGCTCCGGCCGGGGCAGCGACACGCAGACCTCCAGGTACGGCCGCATCGACTCCGGAGCCTCCGCCTCGCACGCGGGCAGCGCCGCCAGCAACTCCAGCACCTCCGACAGCGGCGCCGCGTCCCGCGCGGGCACCCGCATCATGTCCGTGGTGCGAGGCACCGTCAGCGGACGCACCTGCGTCAGCGCCCCGTCCTCCACGTCCAGCACCAGCACCTGATGCCGGTAGTGCGCCTCCGACAGCGACAGCGGCAGCGGAGACCCGCTGTAGCGCACGCCCTCGCGGCCGCCCACGCGCTGCGCCTTGTGCAGGTGCCCCAGCGCCGCGTACGCGACGTCCTCCGGGAACAGCTCCACCGGCAGCGCATGCTGGTTGCCGCCCAGGATCTTCCGCTCGCTCAGCTCCGACAGCTCCGAGCCCGTCATGTAACAGTGGCCCATGGCCACCAGCGCCTGCCCGGACCTGCGCCGCCTGCGCGCCGCCTCCAGCACCTCCGTGTAAACAGAGCGCACGCCCTCCACCAGCCGGTCCCCTTCGCTGTCCGGCACGGACGGCAGGTCCGAGGGCCGCAGGTACGGGACCGCCGCCACCCACGCGCCCACCTTCCCGCGCGCGTCGTGCACCGGCACCACCAGCCGCTCCATCTCCAGTCCGCCCCGGTGGCGCGGCAGGCCGCCCACCACGCGCACGCCCAGGGCGTGGAAGAGCGGATCCGGCGCGTCCAGGCGCGCGGCGGAGTCGTGATTGCCGCCCACCACCACCACGTCCAGCTTCGGCAGCGTGCGCCGGGCACGCGCGATGAAGTGGTACCAGGCCGCCTGCGCCTCCGCGCTGGGGTTGGCCGTGTCGAAGATGTCCCCGGCCACCAGGAGCGCGTCCACCTCCTGGGACTCCAGCGTGTCCAACAGCCACGTCAGGAACGCGGCGTGCTCCGCTTCGCGTGAGACGTCATACAGCGTGTGGCCCAGGTGCCAATCCGACGTGTGCAGCAGGCGCATCCGGCGTTCACCCTCCCTCGTGGCCCGGTGGCGGGTGCGAGCCGGGCAGCCTCCCCCGGTCCCATCCCCGACTCCAAGCGG
>NZ_RAWQ01000099.1:0-35364 GCF_003668965.1 Corallococcus sp. AB030 | reverse complement strand
GGCGGGGTGGGTGGCCTGCTGGTGACGCAGTTCCTCGCCCCCAGCGTCATCGCGCAGCCAGGGTATTTCGTTCCAGGGGGCGGGAGGACCAGTGTTCCTCGATGGCCTGGACGAACTCGGGACGGACGATTTTCGCGCGCGCGAGCAGGAAGTCACCCTCGTCACGCCGGAGGTAGAGGCCCTCCATGGGCGCATGGGTGAGGTGCGAGGGGCCGAGCAGGTTCACCACGTCGTCCGCCGTGAGATGCGCGCGCGCGACAGTGGGCACCGCCGCGAGGCCGAGCGAGGCCACGAGGGCGTCTCGTTTCGGGGAAGACCAGAAGCGTCCGGCCCGCTTGTCGTAGACGTCGAAGGCGAGGAACCAGTCGGGCAAGGCGTCGTAGTGCACGCTGTGGACCGCGAAGCACCATTCGCCAAAGAGCATCAAGTGTTGGCCCAGGGTCTCGACAAGTTGCTGGCGCCTTGTCTCCAGCCAGGGCCACAGCGGCTGGAACTGGGGGGATGCTCGGGGACCAAGGTAGGCGCCGCGGTTCTGGGCTCGCAGCCCGCCGTCGGCGCCTACGGAGATGCCGAGGTTCGCCCCGTCGATCTTTTCCTCGATGAGGACCTCGCCATCGAGGAACTCCCGTGCCTCAGGTGGGGAGAGGACCTTGTCATGGCGTACCGGCCTGGAGGAAAGCCAGGCGAGGTGCGGGGTGTGGGGGAACTTGAAGAAGTCGTCAGCCATCACTCCCCACCCTGACGCTCGTGGAGTTCCTCAATGTCCTCGGGGCAGAGAAAGTGGATGCGGACCCCGCAGCGCTCGAACTCTCTCCGCAGTCCCCACCATTTACTGTCCGTTGCCTGGAGGATGGGCGGTCGATCCTCGTGGGCGCAGCTCGCCGCGACGAACTTGCGGTCCGCTGGGTCGAAGCCGGCAAGCGCCTGGTCACGGGGAAACTCCTCGAAGTCGCGGGGATCGTCCTGGCGTGGCGTCAGCGAGACCCGGACGCAGCGATCCGGATTGGCGTGATTGGTCAGGACCCACTTGAGGAAGCGGTCTCCCACGCCTGGCTGGCCCGTGGGAGATAGCTTGTGTTTGTACTCGTTGATGATGAGCCATTTGTCATCAAGGACGATGCGCCCGCTCTGGATGACATCGTTGATCGCCCGGACACAGGCCTGAACGCACGCGGGGCTGACCGTGTTCGCCTTGTTGGCGGTGAGCGGCACATTGGTGTCGACGACGGATGGCGCAGGGGACGCGCTCATTGGGGGGCCTGCTCCTGCTGGCGCTTCATCGCCGCCTCGGTCATCGCCACGAGGTCGCCCATGTCATCGCCGAAGAAGTCCTTCGGCCAGTTGATGATGTTCCCGAATTCGTCAAGCTTCAGCTTCTCGATGCGCGAGCCCTCAGGACCGGGTGAGCAAAAGTAGATGGCTGTCTCCTCCGGCAGCAGTCTCCCTTCCGCGATGCGCCGCTGGATCCGGCGCAGGATGTGCTCGGAGTGGCTCTCGATGATCAGCTGGGTGTTGCGAGGCTGCCCATCCTCACTGGCGTGAATCGCATCGATGAAAACGTCCGCGAGCTCCGACTGTGCCTTTGGATGCAGGTGGAGTTCGGGCTGCTCGAAGAGCAGCGTGGATCCGGGCTCGGTATAGAAACATTGAAGCAATACAGGCATGACCTGGGACACACCGAACCCAACGTCCGGCAAACGAACCGCCATCGGGTTGCCAGCAGTGCGAACAAAGACTTCGTACTCTTTCCGATGGGGGGCGATGGGCCGCACCTCGAAGGAGTCCAGCAGTCCCATGCTGACCAGCCTCTCCGCGATCAACTGCGCAAAAGGACGGGCAGGGTGGTCCTCCACCTGGATTGAGCGCTCATTCGCGGCCAGAAGCGCGGCGACCGCGAGGCTGCCATCATCGCCTACGCTCTCGGGGGCCTCACCTGACCAGAGATAGGTTCTATGTGGGGGCTGTCGCAGTGGGCCCAGATAATGGATTGCGTCCAGTTGGTCTTCGAGTTCGAGCGCAAGGGCGTCGAGGTCGCCGAGGAACTTGTAGTGGGCTTCGGCTTCATGGGGGAAGCCGTAGAAATGAATGGGGGCTGAAAGCGCCTCCTTCGCGGTTCCTTCTTTGGCGAGCCCAATGTTCTCCAGAAGCAGTTCGTACCCTGGTCCATGAGTGCGTCTGGCCATGCCGATGCCCTCCGTGGACCGGTGAGGTGCCTTCAGCCTGTAGATGAACTGCTTGACCTCGATCCTGGTGGACTGTGCGTCTTCCTGGCCAATCAAGGCTTCGAAGGCGACTGTGTCCACCGGTCCTTTCTCCTGCGTCCTCACGCCCCACTCCATGGTGAAGCGGAGAAGCGCGGCAGGATCCTGGCGAAAGAGCATTTCCGGAAAGGTCCCCATGTCGACGGGAGTGTTCTCGTCGCCCAGGTGGAGCACCCGCTTCCGGTCTCGCGACTGTGCTGTTTGCTGCAGCAAGAGGAGGAATTGCTGGATGCTCGTCTTCCCCGAGCTATTCGTCCCGAAGAACATCGTGAGCGGCGCGAGCTGGATGTCGCCCGTGTCCTTCCACGCCTTGAAGTTCTGAATATGGAGCTTCCTGAGCATGCCGCCGGTTCTACCTCACCCCTGCTTCTCCGGTTTCGTGCGGAGCATGGAAGCGTCCATCCGTGCTCAGCTCCGCTTTACTTCCTGGTTCTCCTCTAGCGCTGGCGTGGCTCTCGGGCCGCGCCAACGGGAGTGCGTCGGGTCTTGCGAGCAGAGGAATGCTGGCGGATCAGCGAGCGCGAATCCGTATCCGCGTCGAAGTTAAGCGGTCACCCTCTACGCCGCACCGCGCCACGCGCCCGGAGTCTCGGCTTCTCACGGACTTGGAACGGGCACGCAACTCCCGGCGCCATTTACCGACAATGTAGGCAAGCCTCCCTGCTGCTCAACTCGGCTCCCCCTCCCGAGGTCCCCTCATGGTCCAGGTCACGCGCCCTTCCAGCCTCACGCCGTCCACGCAGACGCGGGCCACGCCGGAAGCCCCTGCCCGGGCCAAGGGCGCGCAGGGCTTCAACGCCATCGTGAAGGGGGACAGCTTCTCGTCGACGGCTCAGGCGGGGTCGCAGCAGGTCAATGCCCTGCGCCTTCCCATCCCCTGGCCCGGCAAGGGCGAGGCGGACAAGATCGGCTGGATCCAGAAGGCGTATCCGCCCGCGAAGGACTCCACCGCGGAGTTCATGAAGCTCAACCAGGCCGTGCGCGCGGGCCAGAACGTGATGCCCCCCGAGGCCAAGAACTGCGTGTTCCTGGCCGTGGGCGGTCTGCTCTCCGAGGCCGCGCCCAAGCAGATCTACTTCGACAAGAACCTGGACGCGCTCGAAGCGCAGGGCCTCCAGGTCGGCCGCGTGCCTGTCGACACCGACATGGGCGTGGAGCACAACGCCGCCATCGTCCGTCAGGCCGTGCTCGAGGCCTCCAAGAACGGCAAGCAGGTGGTGCTCATCGGCCACAGCAAGGGTGGCCTGGACTCCGCGGCGGCCCTGTCGATGTACCCCGAACTCAAGGAGCACGTGCGCGCCCTGGTCACCATCCAGTCGCCCTACGGCGGCTCGCCCATGGCGCAGGACCTGCTGGACAACCCGCTCGTGCGCTACGGCGTGGGCGGCGCTGTCGAGGCGCTCGGCGGCAGCATCCAGGCCGGTGAGGACCTGACGTACGATTCGCGCAAGGAGTTCCTGGCCAAGCATCCGATGCCCGAGGGCATCCCCACCGTCTCCATGGCCTCCACCACCGCGAACCCCACGTCGCCGCTGTTCGCCATGCAGGAGTACATGCACCAGCGCTACGGCGTGAAGTCGGACGGCCTGGTGCTCCCGCAGGACGCGTTCATCCCCGGCTCCAAGTCCGTGACCCTGTCTGGACTGGATCACCTGGATTCGACCGGGACGACGCTCAACCCGTTCAAGCCCTACCAGCCCGAGGACCTGACCCTCTCGCTGGTCGCGATGGCGCTGAAGATGCCCAAGGGCGGCTGAGTTTCACGTCCCCGTGGGCGGGACCTTCTGCTTCAGCTCGCGCGCCGGGATCCCCGCCACGGTGGTCCCCGGCGCCACGTCGTCCAGCACGATGGCGTTGGCGCCAACCTTCGCGCCGTCGCCAATCACCACCGGGCCCAGCACCTGGGCGCCCACGCCGATGTAGACGTCTCGGCCCACGCGAGGCACGCCGACACGACCGGGCAGGGGCTCCAGGCTCACGTTCTGGGAGATGAAGCTGTTCTCTCCAATCTCCACGCCCGGCGCGATGATGACGCCGATGCCTCCGTAGCCCAGCTCCACCGTGGGGTGCATGCAGCACGGCCTTCGTGTCCACGACGAGCGCAGGGACGACGTTCAAATCGACCTTCTCGTCCTTGACTGTTGCCGCATGCTTCTTCGACGCCTCTGCCCTTGCATTTGTTAGAAACTGTTAGTTCGCTTCTTTCTGGCGACTCTCGGACCAGCATCTAGGCGCGAAGAAAGGAGAGGCCTGCAATGAGCCCTAAACGGCGCGTTTTTGTCTCGTTCTATGGCGGTGATGAGGCAGAGGTACTGCAGTTCGTTAGTCGTTGGGCAGACCGATCAGGGGTCTTCACCCCGAGAATCCTTCACGACGCTTATAATGGAGTGTTTGTTGACAGCAATGATACCGAGTACGTCATCGGACGTATCCGGCGAGAGTTCATTGGCGACTCGACGGTAACTATGCTGTTATTGGGAAAGTGTACCCATGGCCGCCGTTATGTTGACTGGGAACTCAAAGCAAGTTTGCGGCAAGGAGCTACCTACTCCCCCAATGGCTTATTAGCCATCAGTCTCCCCTCGGCACCGGAAAGGCTCTACCTTCCGGAGCGCTTCAAGAAGAATTGGGCCTCTGACAATAGCAAGTATGCTCGATGGTACGGTCCACCTAGCTCGGCCGAGCAACTAAGTGGATGGATTGAGGATGCTTATGTCGCCAGAACAAGCCGCGCAGATTTGATTGAGAACGCTCAAGACCGCCTGCTTTACAACAGGAGATGCAGGGTCCATGACGAGACTCACTAGATTGTTTTCGTAAATTAGAGCCAGAGACAAGTCGCGGCGATGAGCCTGATGCTAAGGTTATCGGCGGCGGGCTTTTTATTGCACGTCGCCACTCTGCGGTTCTGCTTCCGTCAGGACTGCCTTTCCGCTTGTTTCTCGGCGGGAGGGTGTCCTACTTGATCCTGTTTACAGTCTGTTCTTGGTTGCTAACTGCCGCAGGCCCTCAAGAATTAGTGCGATGATTTCGGTGACACTCCGAGAAACAAACAGGCGCTTGTTTTCCTCTAGGGTAAGCCCGTTCCCTAGGCCTTTAATTCCTATGTTTTGAAGCGCCAGAATGCGTTCAGACCAGTCGACCAGTGGGATGTTGCGGAGATGATGGGCTCTTACTGCTGTCTCGTAGTGTTCTCGGAGTGCTTGTCGCTCCCTGCCCTCGTCTTGGAAGGTTTGTGTGAGTTCCTTCGGTGCTCCGCCTTCAAGCGCATCAATGATTCGCCGTGTGATCCCTCCAAAACCGCCTACGAGGAAGACTGGTTTCCTCAATACGACAAATGTCTCGAATTCTTCCAGGAGCCCTGGCCAAGGCGAGACAGACCTGAGCGGCCCACCGACCAAGACCCGTGCGTGACACTCCTTAGCCATTGCTAGACGCATTGCACGAGTACACAGCGTCCACGCAAAACGGTGCTCAGGATCGGGATCATTTGGAGGCCACTCAGGGTTCGTTGCGCCAGCCGCATCGGGAGCGGCGATCTCATGAAGGCGAAATGCTCGCGGCAGCTTGGCACGCGTTTCTTGGCTGAGCTTTGCGGCCGTGGGCCATCCGGCGTACCAGTGCACAATCCCTCGAGGGAGCGGTCGGCCGGCATCGGCAGAACTTGTGGCTAGGTCGATGAGTTTCTCGGTGTAGCCGCCTGCACGAACGTCTCCACCGTATGCCAACTCAGCGCCCGCCGAAATCAAGTGGGTTGCGAGTTGAGCCCATAGTCGTTCCTGAACAACTTTGCTCAGCCCGGTGATTTTCCGGTCGTCTTCAGGCGGATCAGAAATTGAGATGGCAATCCGGTATCCAACAAGAGGGACACTACCCGCATAGCACCCAGAGAGCGCTTGAGCCGCGCTTGCCAATTGTAGGTCTGGGCGCTGGCGTCTGATGAGATCGAGTTCAAACCGCGGGAGTGGAGGATCCGTGTGGAGCAGGAGCGTTTGGCCACGGCGGGAAATGTCCGGAAGGGTGGCCAACTCTGGTGGGCGGGCAGTCAGTTTGACTCGGGACACCGATTTGAGAGCAACCTCTCGAATCTCGCTAAGCCGTGCCTCATCATGCGCCAATCGCAACTGCTCAAGCAGAGCTGTGGCTACGATGCGGGCATGAATCAATGTGTCCTTGCCGGGATCTATGCTGTTGGTTTCCCATCGTACGGTCGGATTTTTGCCAATGTATGCTAAGCTAATGGGCTCGCCCTGCTCAAGCGCGTCCACCACAACTACCGGTCTGTGCAGTTCCTTCGCCGTTGTGACCTCCATCCCGCACCAGAAACGGCTTGAGAAGATGTCAGTAAGCAGTACAACAACCACCGACTCTCGGATGGCTCGCTTCAGGACAAACTCGAAGTCTTCGCCTGCGGTGATGTCTACTTCGTCGAAGAATCGCTCACCCGCCGGCCTTTGGTCAATGAACTGCTTGAGCCCGAGCGCCAAGTCTCGTCCACTTATCGTGCCACGCTTCGCCTTTGCATGGCTGATGAAGAGGCGCACCCGTCCATTTCGGCCACGATGAGCAAACCAGCGCGCTAGGGTGTGTGTCACGAGGAGACGGAGCGAGTCACTTTGCTCTGCCTCAGCTATCCGATCGAGCCGGATGGCATTGGTCGCGCCATACGCCGCGCCAAGATTTGCGAAGTGTGGCGTCACTGTGCAGATCAGAAGAAGGTCGCCTTTCCGCTTGGCGCTTGCCTGCACTTCGCACCAGTTACGCCATTCCTCACTGGCGACCATCGCGGAGTCAACCAGCACGAGCAAGGCTGTTCGTGCCGCCTCTCTCCATGCGACCCGAGGAGGAAGCGACGCAGCAGTTCCTGGGAACGTCAGAACAGGAATGTTAGGCTCTGATATTGCATAGTAATCCGCATCGCCGCTGAGCCACGTCTGCAGTTGATGGGCCCACTCGGCTCCGCGGGTGAACTCAGCTGCCCATACAATATGGACCATCATTGGGGGTCGGTAGAGTCGCATTCAGCCGGTTTACGCTGCCTTAAGAAGAAAGGCCACCGGTCCCACTCCGCTTTTGTAATGTTCCACGGCGCTTTCGCTTCAGGCGCGAAAGTGTGGTCATTGCTGCTCCCTCAAACTCGGGCGGAGATGGGGCTGGAGGGGGAACAAGGTTGTCACAGAGGGTGTGGAAACGATAAAGGCGACGTACTGAACCCTGGTGAGGGCCACCGAAGCGAGGCCGGGTTGCCTCCCGGCCTCAAGGGAACGATGGAGAAGGGTACGCAGAAATAGATTGCGGTTTGAGCGCTGGAGGACCTGGGCCGAGAGCAGATTCAGCCCTGGCTGTAGCGGATGTTAAAGGGGGGAGTTGACGGCCTTGTGATCCACCTCTCCAGGACGCAGCCCCTTCCGCATCAAGAGAGATTGGAGTCCTCTTCTCCGACACGCGACAGGCGCTTCATGAGACGATCCCGGTAACGCTTCACTTCGCGTCGGAGTTCCTCTTTGGGGAGTCCCTTGAGCCCCATTGCCTCCGCAAAAGTCTCGGTGGAATTCTCTCCTTCGAGAAACAACCGCAGTGTGGCAATGTCCTTCGCGTCGCTCAATGTCCCCCTCGACACCAGTGTTTTCATGATGGCCTCCGCCTCCGCTGAGGAATCCATCCTCCCCTTAGGGTTTCCCGCCTGGATTGCAGCAATATCAACGTAGTGCTGTTCACGCTGGAGGCGGGCGGACTCAGACCGCATCCTATCCTGAGCAACGCGCCTTGCTATCTGGAAGAGGTATGTCTCAAGGCTAGCCTTCGCCGGGTCATGGCGTTCAGGCGCTCGGAGATAGGCGAAGATGGCATCAATAGCTGCATCAGAGGCAGTCTCTTCGCTGCATGGGACGCTGCGTCCCAGTCTGCGCACAATTAATCCCATGTATTTTCCAAAAACATCAATCGGCGCTGGGGCGGCCGTTCGCTGAGCTCCTTCCTTTGCATCGCGTCTTTTTGGGGACCCTCGACTGCGCGTTCCCGGCTGCTTGTGGACCGCTACCACTGCAATCTCTTCGATGCCGGACAGGTAAACGCTGGTGATCATTTCCACACCATCTTCAGGCACCTCAGTGACGACTCCGATGCGCGCGAGGACCTTTAGTGACACAATCGCTTCAACTTCCTCATCACCTTTCCGGCCCGGCGTACTGGAGTCATCAATCCTGAGCGTGAGCTGGACCTTGTCCAGGTCTATGGTTGCGTCGCAGGCCGCTGTGTTCTCCAGTTCCAGACTTCGCAAGTCCAGCGAAAGGCGAGCGTGCTTCCCCTCTCCCATGTCAGAGATGGTTGCCTTTCGTGTACCAGCAGGCAGGAGCCGACTCGCGACCTTCGAACCCAACAATAATGGAGGGAGCTGCGATAGAACCAAGGAGTCAATGTCGCTTTGATTCCGGATGAGCTCTCGCAGTTCGTCGAGCCGGGCTTCCAGACCCGCGTGCCTCGCGGCTTCTTCGGACGCATCGGCATCGAATGCGGAGTCCTCTTCCCGCGGGGGCGTGGGAGCAATTGGAACAACGAGAGCAGGATGCGGTTGGGAGGGCGTTTGGTGCAGCGCGGAGCGCTCCCGGATGAGCTTGCTCCCACTTCCCAGGCGCACCTGCTGTCCGTCCCACCCGTTGAAATGGCCCACCAGGAAAAGTCCGCCCATGAAAAGAGGGGCGCCAATGGGCGGCCGATCGTGCGATGCCGAAGCCCGTGTGGCGCGGAAGGTCTGTTCATGGTGTGGCGCGTCAGGCTCGACGGTGCCCTCGAACCACACAGGGCCATCCGCGGACATCGCGTAGGCAACCCAGGTGGTCACGGGGCTTGGTACCGGGTCGTTGGGAGCGATGAAGGGGATACCCGTAGGAGCGTGAGCCGCAGATGTTCCTTCGAGCAGTTCGAGCAGAGCGTAGCCCGCTTCGGTGTCCTTCTCGCGCAATGTGGCCCACCACCGCTCGCCGTTCCAATCAACTTCGATACGTGCTCCAGGTCTTTCGTTCGGGAATGCGCTCGCCGCAGTGAGCATGGCAGAGGAATCAATGAAATATGCGGTCGTGGGCTGCTCTCGATCCGGAAGCCGTGCACAGGACTGCCAGACGGCCGGGTCCAGATAGCGAGGCAGCTCTGGCTCTTCGCCAGGGACTGGTGTCACGACTTCGAACTCGTCCCCGGCAACCGTGCGCACCTGCAGCGCAGTGATCTTGGCGGGAATGGGGACGCGTGCTCCATCCCCCGCCTCAATGAGCCGACGCTGTTCCTGGCCCTCCTGGAGCCAGACCACTTCCAGCAGGAGTGGTCGGGTGTCCGGCACAAGAAGAGCGTGCCCGCGATCGCCGTCCAGCCCGTGGAGGAAGGTGAGGCCCGTCGAATCCCATTCCATTCGCAGGCCGAACAACGACTCACGGTCAGGCCCGGGCAGCAGCCAGCGAACATCTTGCGACGGCATTGACACGGAACCACCGGGGAATGCGCGGAGCCCCAGCCGTACGGCGGCACCGAAGGTGAGCAGGCGTGCCGTCTCCATCTCTCGCACCAGGGCCGGGAGACGGGGGAGCGCCCGCAGGGCCCAGCGTGCAACTCCCAGTCCCTGGGCCGTGTCGTGAAGCATTGTGCGCAGGACGGTTCGCAGAGCGCTCTCGATATCCCCCAGCGCGTTCGGGCCGCGTGCGTGGGCCAGCCATGTCACCCGTTCCTCCACGGCGATGATGGGCGGCACGTGGGCGTGCAGCCTCTGGATGAGTGCCCAGGCGCGCTCGGCGCGATCACGCTCCTCGAACAGCGCGTCTCGCAGCAGTGCCGCGATAGCGGGGCTGAGCACGAATGCCCGTGCGCTCCAGGACTCAACCAGAGGACTGAACCAGAGGTCCGCCTCCGCGCCTGCGTCCAGATCGGGCGCCAGATGGAGACGGGCCTCCCGCAGCAACCCGTGCTCGATGCGCGTGGCCAGGCACACCAGTTCGGCGAGCCGTACCGCCTCGGGCCGCTGCTGCCGGAAGCGCGCCAGCAGTTCCTCCGCTCGCGTTGCAGGAAGGCTCATTGCGGTGTGCTCCTGAGACGTCCTCCACGGCGGGAGCGGACATCGCCCGCCGAGGTCCCCCGAGCCCAATGCAAGAAGTACAGGTGCTCTCGAAGCAAGTGGGGCCAACGCGCCGGCCCATAGGGCAACAGAACCACGGGGGAGCACCCGGCCCGCCCGGCATGTCTAGCGAACCGGATCCATTCCGCCACATAGGCCTTGTGGGGCGACGAGGTCGGCCCTCCCAGGCCCAAGTCTGAAAGGACCAACAGCGGCGTGCCTCGGGCGGGAGGCCGCCAGGCGACTTCGTTCACGGAGCCAGCGGAACTGACCCGGCGCAGGGGGCTTCCCGTGAAGTAGCAGACCTCTGTTCGGCCCTGACCCACCGTTTGACGAACGCCCTCGACCAGGGCGCGCACATCTGGATCAAACGGAATCATCCCTTCTCCCAGGTCGACCAGGACCTGCACGCCCCGCCGGAGCGTGGGGCGGCTCCGCCGAGGCAGCTTGGTGACGGGAACGGCACGAGCAATGGCCTCAAGTAGCGGCTTGATGACGATGTGGCCTTCCATTACCCGGGTGGAGAGGGCCGAAGAAAGGATGGCGGTGCGCCTGCGAGGTTCGATCAGCGGGGGCACCGGGATTGGCACCGGGGCGGGTTCGGGAGGAAGTCTTGCTCCCTCAAGACTCCAGGCAGGGGGACTGGAGGAGGCAGCCCCCTGCCGCCGGACCACGCGAGTGTTCAAGCGCGGTTGGGACTCCGTGGCCTTGGGCGATGGTGGCGCAGGGATTCCAGTTGGCTGGTCCCTGCGAGGCACCATCTCGTCAAGGCGCCACGAAGTGTCAGCGGAGTTCGGAATGTCTGCGGCCCAGGAGCCCTCCTTCACGCTTAGGTGGAGCATGGGCAGGAGCGCATCGAGGGTCTCCGTCCCATGGGGCGAAAGCGCATCGAGCACCTCCAGGAGCTCCGAGAGGTACACTTGTCCGCGCTGGCTCAGAATGCCTCCGGCTCAGGCGCAGCGGGCCGGAACTTGGACAGCACGAGGGTCGAGAGGTCAGTCCAGGCGGGAGAACCCGGACGGAGCCCAAGGCGGAGACACGCGGCTACCGCGTTGATGTACTCCGCAGTACTTGGGGGACGAGCGCCCTCCTTCTCTGCCCTGGCGCGGTCCGCCTCCACCTGGTCGGCGACCTCGGCGAAGAGCTTCGGATCCTCGCCTGGAAAGTGTTCCCTGGCGATATCGATCAACCGCTCCCGTCCATGCTGCTTGAGCGTCAACAGGACGCAACGGCGGACGAAGGCGGGTGAAAGCTCACGCTCGTCGTTGCTGGTAATGACGAGCAGCATCCGACGGCCTGTCTCCCGGGTGATGACTTTTTGGATGTCGGTCACTTCGAAAGTGCTATCCCCCAGAGGGCCCAGCAGGTCATTGGGGATGTCCGGATCCGCCTTGTCGATTTCATCGAGCAGGACCACTGCGTGTCGCTCCGGTGCCTTTTCCGCGAGGTCCTTCGCTCTCGGGATGTCCCGTGCAGCCTTACCACCCCGGCGCGCGG
The DNA here is from genome assembly GCF_003668965.1 of Corallococcus sp. AB030. Classification (NCBI taxonomy): domain Bacteria; kingdom Pseudomonadati; phylum Myxococcota; class Myxococcia; order Myxococcales; family Myxococcaceae; genus Corallococcus; species Corallococcus sp. AB030. The sequence continues at coordinate 23,508 of NZ_RAWQ01000099.1, read as the reverse complement.
CACTGGCCGGACTGAGGGCCCACCACAGGAGCTGAGGCTGGACATACACCACGTCGTTCTTGAGCCGGCTGCCTGCCTGCGCGTCCCGCAGTCTGCGTACCGCATCGAAGGTCCAGAGCAGGTCCTGGGCCTGGGTTCGCGATGTGATGACCCTCTGGTAGAAACGCCAGCCTAGGTGGTGCGCGATGTGCTGAGCGAGCGAGGACTTGCCAGTCCCCGGAGGCCCCATTACCAGCAACGGACGCTCCGTAGCGAGTGCCGCATTCACCGCGAGGATAATGTCACTCGAATACACGTACACCCGGCTGGTCCGGGGAGCAGGTTCATTAGCCTGGGCACGCTTGGTGGGCGGCTGGCGCAACGGCGTCCGTGGGTCGAAGAGCTTCGGCTCGAAGTCAAGCTTCAGGTCCATAGGATATATCCGGTTCCAGCTCAGTTCTTGGCGATAAGGGCCAGGGCGTCGTCGAAAGCCCGTTGCGCTTTGTCCTCGTCATCAAGGTCAACTGCCGGCTGAAGATGGAGCAACTCGGTGTATCCCTCCGCCGTGAGGTCCGGCAGCGTTTCGCCCGTCCCCAGGATGAAGGTCATTCGGGAAAAGCGTTTCCGAAGCTGGGCCAATCCCTGGCAGTCAATCATGTTCCGGTCAGGCAGGAGCACCAAGACGGCATTCTCCGTCTGGCGCAGCCATTTGTCGGGGTTGTGGGCATTGTAGCGGCGAGCGCCCTCGAGAATCGATTCTTCGATGTGCCGCAATGTGTCCGTCCCCGCGCCGCCTTCCACAGGGATGAGATGCCACCGCGAGGTGGGATAGAAGGCCCTGCGGACATAGGCGTTCACGGTGAACCTCTGCAGGTGCGCTCCATTGATGGCCACAGACCAACAGGTGGGGCTCTTCCGAGTGGCGGCTGCGAGGAGGTCTGCCGCCTCTTCACGCACCCAGAAGGCAGAGAGCAGATTGCAGAGGTGGGCTTTTTTCTCAGCGCCAAGGACTATTCCGAGCGCATCAACGATGTGGTCCACCTTGTGGACGTGCATGATGAGGAAGCGCCGTGCCAGGGTCCGAGCCAATGCCGTGCCGTGCTGACTTCCCGGACGCCATGGCGGGAGGTCCATTCCCAACCGCTGGAAGATTCTCTTGAACGCGAGTTCTGAAATGGATGACAGCGGCTCGGCGATTTCATCCGCCACCTCATCCAATACAGACTGTTTTGAGGGTAGGGGTGACCCGAGCACCTCCCGAATTCGGGTAGCGCTCCCGGCCGCAGTCGCCTCCTCGATGATCTGGAGGTCATCGAGCCTGAGGAGATCGTGACGCTCGGACTTGAGGAAGGTCTCCTTCGTGACTCCGGAGATCATCACGGGAACGAGCTTCAGCTGGGGATCGAACCGCCTTCTCCACTGAAGGATGCGGCTCTCGGTAAACACCCAATCGGACTTGAGCGCATCCGGTGAGAAGAGAATCACCGCAGCGCCGCACTCATTCATCCACAGATCGATCTCGGCGTTCCAGTCCACACCCGCCTGGATGCGACGGTCGAGCCGCACCTGGAACCCCTGCTGGTCGAGCACCCTCCCGAGCTCCTCGACATCATCCAGAGCCGCTTGCGTCTTGGAGCTATGGCTTAGGAAGACGATGTTGTTCATCATCGGGTGCGGGACGTCGGCGGGACAATGCCAGAGACCGGCGGGACCTTGCCACTAGAACCGTCGGGGCGCATTTTACCAGGAATGCGGCAGGCCAGACGCAACGGGTCGCATGACGCCCGGGATGATGTGATCGGGCTAGGTGTCCAATGAGACCCGATACGGTCCTATCTAGATCCGCCGCAATTCCAGACACACCTCGCCGGGGTAGCCCCCCTGGATAGAGGCGCCGCGCTCAGAACGCGGAGGTTGCAGGTTCGATTTTCGCCTCAGATCCCTTTTCGGTGAGGAAGAAGGTCGGTCACCTGCGGGCTTGAACAAGAGGACGCGGCTATGGGGCCGGAATAAGCAGAACTGGTGCAGTGCTGATTCGCATTCGGACTTTGTTCCCTTGATATTGCCGCGACTGCGCTTGATCACGTCCCCGTGGGCGGGACCTTCTGCTTCAGCTCACGCGCCGGGATCCCCGCCACGGTGGTCCCCGGCGCCACGTCGTCCAGCACGATGGCGTTGGCGCCAACCTTCGCGCCGTCGCCAATCACCACGGGCCCCAGAATCTGCGCGCCCACGCCGATGTAGACGTCGCGGCCCACGCGAGGCACGCCGACACGGCCGGGCAGGGGTTCCAGGCTCACGTTCTGGGAGATGAAGCTGTTCTCTCCAATCTCCACACCCGGCGCGATGATGACGCCGATGCCTCCGTAGCCCAGCTCCACCGTGGGGTGCAGCACGGCCTTCGTGTCCACGTGGCTGTTGTGGAGGCGGTTGCCCACCGTGGCCACCATGTTCGCGAGCCTCGGGAGCGCCTGGAGCCGCTTCGCGGCCCGGTAGAACGTCAGCGCCGTCGGACCCATCTGCCCACCATCCTTTTCGCCACCGGAGCCCAGCGGAACTTCGAGCGTTGCAGCGTCTGCCCCATCCACGTGTCCCGGTAGATGAACAGCCAGTGGTGCTGCCGGACCTGCTCCGCCCACTCGCGCTTGTAGGGAGCATCATCTCCCAACAAGTCCAGCTCGCCCAGGCCCCTTCCGATGCAGTCCTGAATCAGGTTCTCCGTCAGCAGGTGACCCGGACTGACCTCCGCCAACGACTCATCGTAGCCCGGCTTCATCGCCAGATAGCGACCGCCGTATTCCAGCCCGTACTGGAACGCGATGGGACGTGAGTCCAGTCTCAGGAAATACAACCCCAGCCAGCCGCGCTCCGCCGCCGTGTGCGCGAGCCCCGTATAGAAACCCCGACGGTGCCGCGCCTGCGCGATGGCCGTGCCCTCCCTCGCCTTCCAGCCGCTCTGTTCCAGTGCGAAGGCCTCCTCCAGCTTCGACCCCAGGCCCTCCACTTCGGCCACGCGCTCCACCTCCACGCGGCCCTTCTCCTCCAGGCGCCTGCGCCTTCTGCGCAGCGGCTTCGCGTTGCTCCGGCCCTTCGTCCACGCTGCCACCGTGGAGGGCAACACCAGGTAGGGCGAGCGCGAGCTCGGCCATGCGCCCCAGGGCATCCCCGCGCCCCTCGCCGCGTTGAGCAGCTCCCAGGCCGCGCCGCCCTCCGGCACGTCCGACAGCCGGAGCACCTCCCAGCTCGGGTCGCCCATCAGATGCGACAGGAAGGCCACCGCGGCGCGCTTGGGCTCCTCCGCCACCAGGTCGAAGCGGCACGAGTGCTTGTTCGTCAGCGACGACAACTGCCGCACCGGCACGCCGTACTGGTGGCCCAGCTCCTCCTGCAGCCCCAGCACCGCCACCAGCACGCCCAGCGCGTTCCTCGCCGTGAGGATGCGCAGGGCCACATTGGGCGCGAAGTGCTGAAGCCAGCAGCGCACGAACTCGTGCCGGTGGAACACCTGGTCGTCCACGCGCTTCACCAGCGCGTTCCACTCCACCTCCATTGCATCGAAGGCCGCGAGACTCCGGACCTCCTCCACGCACAGGGGCTCCACGCGCCCGTGCGTCATGGGCTCCACCGCATTGAGGCGGGGGAGGGAAGGGACGCGTTCCCCGAGCACCGCGTCCGTGATGGGACTCTCCTCCATGAACATCGCTCCTCGGGTCTCTTGCTCGGGGGGACTCAGGACAGCGGCTCGCCTGCGTCATCCGCCGCTTCGGGTCCCAGCACTTCCGGTCCCTGTTTCTTCAGCGGCTCGTCACGCAGCAGCACAGGGCCCTCGGTCTTCGTCAGCGCGCGGGTGTCCATGGGGACGTGGTGCACCTGCACCGGGACCTTGGTGCTGGGGAACTCCACCGTCGCCTTGAACACCGCCTCCGCGGCGGACGGCATGACGGGCGTGGGCGCCTCCACCACCGGGACCCGCTTCGGCTGCTTCTTGAGGCCGCGGAAGAGCCAGCCGCCCTTCTGGCGCTCGTACAGCTTGCGCGTCTCCACCGCCGCGCGTGCATGAGACACGCGGCCCGTCTCCAGGTCCTCCAGCAACATCTCGCTCAGCCAGCGGCGCGTCACGCTGTCCAGGTAGTCGAAGACCTTCTCCAGCTTGCGCACCACCACCTGCGTCGCTCCGCCCTCAGCCGTGTGCGTCAGCGCCGAAATCTTCAACTCGTGCCGCGCCCTCGCGCGCTCCGCCAGCTTGCGCAGCCGGTCCGCCTCATCCGGCGACGCGGCCTTGCCGACGAGTCCCGGCAGCACCGTGCGCGCCAGGCCCGCGTCCACGAAGCCCGAGTCGTCGAACGTCTCCAGCGACTCCAGCGCCCGCCGCCGCGCCTCCACCGACGTGCCCTCCAGCGCCTTCAGCGCCGTCGTCACCCGGTCCAGCGCCATCCAGCGGTACACCCAATCCAGGCCCGTGCCCTTGATGTTCTGCGCGCCCATGATGCTCACCTGCATCCCGGGCGCCACCGCGCGAGCGCACGTGTCCACCACCTGGTCGCCCGTCGCCTGCGAGTCGGACACCGGCACCAGCTGCTCCAGCATCATGGCCTTGTACGCGTCGCGGAACTTCGCGTGGAACGCCTTCACGCGGCCCTGCGCATCCGCTTCACCCCGGGGCAGCAGCGCCTTCAGCCGCGCGTGCACCGCCATGCGCGCCAGGAGATACAGCGCGTGTTCGCGCACCTCGTCCTTCGTCGCGGCCGTCAGCACCTCCGGCAGCGTCTGCGGCTGAGTGCGCGACACCGGAGACAGCGCCTCGTCGATGAGCGGGCCCACCTCACGCTCCAGCGAGCGGCGCACCTTCTCCACGCCCACGTCGTCGTCTCCGCCCTCCAGCGCCTTCTCCACCGCGGCCGTCAGCGCCAGCGTGTGAGCCGCCTGGAGCCCCGCGCCGGCCGCGTACCGCTCCAGCCGGTCCAGGAACGTCGCCTTCGTGGGACGCGGCACCTTCAGCTTCGCCAACTCCTTCGCGAGCCTCGCCTCCGCGCGGGCCTGACCCTCGGGGCTTGCGACCTCCTCCTCCGCGACGACCTCCGTACTCATGAGGTGCCGATCCAACGCGCCGCGCACGTACTTCTGGAGACCCTCCAGGTTCGTGCCGATGAGCACGTGCCGGTCCGCGGGCGCGTCCTCCACCATGATGCGCGCGAACACCTCCGAGCGCGACACGCGGTCCCAGCGGTTGTTGATGACGGTGATGACCGCGCGCTCCGGGTTCGCTTCAGGATCCACGTCGCCCAGGCCCGTGCGGATCCAGTTGTTCATGAAGCCCGTGCGCTCGTTCGCCGAGTGCCCGTTGATGAACTGGAGTTGCCGCCCGCGCACCTTCGCCGGCGGGAAGACCTTCAGCACGCCGATTTCGGGCTGCACGTGCTCGGCCATCAACGCCAGCGCGTACGGCCGCGACACGCCGAGCTGCTCCGCCAGCGTCGCCACCAGCGCCATGTTGCGCGGGTGTTCGCGGTAGGGGAACAGGGCGAGGAACTCCTCGGGAATCAGCTCCGCTTCCCACCACGCGCTGTGCAGGAGCGTGGTGTCCTTCTCCTGCGCCGCCTGCTTGAAGAGCGGGAGGAAGTGGTCCTCCGTCGTCACCACCCGGCCGCCCTTGGGCATGAAGTTGGTGATGACCGACGCGACATTGATGCCCGCCGGGCCCTGGATGTCCTCATGGTCCGGATAGGCGTTGGTCAGCGTGGCGAAGTCGTCCTTCATCCAGTCGTTCTGGAGCAGCTCGACGAAGTTGGGCTGCAGCGCCATGCACTCCCAGAGGAACACCTCCGTGCCCAGGCGCGCGCCCAGCTCCACCATGTCCTTCTGTTCCCAGATGGTGGCCTTGTCGTAGGGACGGAAGATGAAGAACTCGGACGGCCCGGCGCCCGGGGCGCTGTGCACGAACATCGCCTCCGAGCCCGTCGTCTTCGCGAACACCTCGAAGCCCATGCCGGAGAAGAGCGCCGCCTTCAGGCGCTCCGTGCCGGACTTGCCGCGCGTGCCCCAGCCGCCGATGACGAGCGGAATCTTCTCCCGGGACTTCCGCACGCTCTGGCGCTTCACGTACGTGTCGCCCAGGAAGACGGAGAAGAGCGCCGCGGTGAAGAGGCCCAGCGCCGCGATGCCGTTGCCTCCCATGCCGAGGAAGTAGCCCTCGTTCTCCATGATGCGCTCGGTGAGGAGCGCCAGGAATCCGCTCTGCAGGCCCAACAGCGCGGGCGTGTGCAGCGTGGACGTGGGCTTCGGCGCGGCCTCCGGCTCGTGGAAGAGCGTGGCGAGCGGAGAAGGGATCTGCTTGTGCTGACCGTACGGCGTGAAGCGCACCTGGACGCCCAGGTCGCGCTCCACCTGCTCCACGAAGCGGCGGCGCTCGCGGGGCTCCTCGCCTCCCAGTGAGTCCAGCCGCAGCGTCGCGAGCCGACGGTAGTCCTTCGACACCTTCAGTCGGTTCGTCAGCCGGCGCAGGCGCGAGGCAGGCGGCACCAGCACCGTCTCGCCGTGGCTGCTGAACAGGTGCACCTTGCCGTCCTTCGACAGCGGCAGGTCCAGCAGGTCGTCCACCGTGGGCAGGTGACGGCCCCAGCTGCCCTGGCTCGCCACGTGGACGCGCTCGCCGGGGACCAGCGTCTCCGTGATTTCGTCCAGGTGGCCCGGGTGCGCGCGCAGCGTGCCGGACATCACGCGGCCGGTGGTGTGCAGGAACGCCTGGCGCTTGTTCGGCGCGGGGCGGCCCAGCTCGTGCCACACGCGCCACAGGCGGCGCTCCTGCCTGTCGCCGTGCCACAGCGTCAGCGTCTTGTCCGTGCGCTCCGCGTACAGGCCGTGCCCGTCCTGCGACAGGTCCGCGAGGATGGCGCCCAACCACGCGGGGCCCTCCGGCATCGGCGGCAGGTTCTCCGGCGCGGGCTGGAGCGGAATGCGCGTGCGGCTGCCCGGGCGAAGCTTGGAGACGCGGCCCGCGAGGAACACCGTCCACGCCTGGCGCACCGGGTCCTTCACCCGGCGCAGCACCTGCGCGGCGGCGGCGGCGGCCTCCACCACCGGCCCCGTGGCGCCCGGCTGCGTCGCCAGGGATTCCACCGCGTCCAGCAGCGCCGCGTGCGCGGGGCCCAGTCCGGCGGCCCCCAGCGCTTCCGCCAACGCGGCGGCGCGTTCGCACGACACGCGCAGGACCAGCGGCGCGGTGTCACGGCCGAGCACGTCCACCAGCACCTGGAGCGCTTGTCCCTTCACCTTCGGCGACGCGAGCGCCGCGTCCACCGCGGCCAGCACGGCGGCGGTGCGCACGCGTGGACTCGGCTCCGACAGAGTGGGTCCCGCGACGGCCGGCACCTGCTCCAGCCCCGCCAGACGGCGCAGCAGTGGTTGCCCCTCCGGACGCTGCGCGATGAGGGCGCACAGGCCCATGCGCACGTATTCGCTCGGGTCGTGGTGCGCGACCTCGGTGAGCAGCGGCACGCGGTGCTCTTCCGACAGCAGCGGCGCGCATTGCTCCAGCACCTGTCGGCGGAAGAGGAAGTCCCTCTCCGACGGAGCCTTCGCACGCAGACGCTGGCGCAGCAGGGTGATGCCCTCGAGCACGTCCACCGTGAGCAGCGCGCGCAGGGCCTCCGCCTGGAAGAACGGACTCACGTCCTCCTGGCCCGCGAGGCTCGTCAGCGTGGGGCCCACTTCGGGCAGCGACGCGGCGACTCCCGGCACCGTCTGCGCGAGCTGCCGGAAGGCCTCCAGCGCGGCGGAGCGGTTCTGCGCCCGGGGCGCGTCCACGGCGCGGTCCAGCAGCTGCCTCGCCAGTGGCACCGCGGCGGGTTGCAGCTCCTGCGCGTGGGTCTTTTCCAGCACGCCCGTCAGCGCACGGAGCGCCGTCTCTTCTTCGATCAGCAGCTTGTGGCGGCGCTTCTCCAGCCGCTCGCGCAGGGCATCGAAGCCCATCCACCGGTCCAGGGCGCGCAGATCCTCCTTGCGGTCCTTGCGGTCCTTCACCGTGGCCTTGATGTGATCCACCAGCACCTGGCGGCGGGCGGCGTCATCCAGCGCCTCGTTGTGCTGACGCGTGAACTGGACGATCTCCGCGTGGACCGCGGACAGCTCCGTCTCCAGGGCCTCCAGGGCGACGCCCAGCCACGGGGCCAGTCCCTCCAGGCCCGCGGGGCGAGGGCACGACTCCACCAGCCGCTGGGACAGGACCTCGACCTGGGCCCCGCGCACTCGACGGTGCAGCGGGGGCAGGGCTTCCAGCAGTTGGGACTCGAGAGGTTCGTTCGCCAGGTGCATGTCGCGGCCAGAGCTATTCATTGCTTGAGAAACCTGCCCGACCCCCCCAGGCACGCGTTCGGATCAAGACAGCTCAGGCACCCTCAAGGCTGCAAACGTCGTTCATCGAGCAGCTCCTCGAACTCCTCATCGGTGGGGGTGACGTCCTGCAGCCCACGTCCACCTGTCCAATCCCACCGCGCTCCGAGTGAAAACATGTTCTGCATTCCGTACGGGCCGGAGAGGAAGGCGCGGTCCTCCGCGAAGAGCATCAGCCGGTTGCCGCCCTTGCCCATCCACACGTTCCAGTCCAGGCGGCCCGACACGCGGTGGCGCAGGTACGCCGTGGCGCGGTGATCATCCTGGAAGCGCTGTGACGCGCCGTAGCCCAGCTCCACGCGCGTGCCCTGGAGCTTGCCGCCCAGGAGCGCCGCCCAGCTCGCGTAGGCGCCCGCGTTGTCCATTGTGTAGAAGTTCGCGTTGGTCACGGCGGACATGCCCAGCGTGGCCACGTGGTCCTGGAAGGGCTGCCAGCGCAATGACAGCCGGGGCGACAGGCGCCTCGGGTGGTCCTTGCCGTAGAGCCAGTAGACGTTCTGGTCGTAGCGCGTGGCGTCCACTGCGCTGCCGCCCTGCATGGACTCCAGCGTCAGGCCCAGGCCGGGGATGAGGCCCACGTCCGGGGACAGGCGCACGTAGCGGTCCGCCGCCACGCGGCCTCGCGCGCTCCAGCGCATCGCACCGTCGATGGACTGCGAGAACACGGAGCCCTGCATGGACAGACGCAGGTCGCCGGGCAGCTGATTCACATAGCCGGCCACGGTGCCGCCGAACACGGCGGCCCGGTTCAGCGGGTAGCGCGCTTCGGGTGTGAAGCGCAGCCACGCGCGGCCCGGGGACAGCTCACGGCGCAGGGACAGGCGGACCTCCAGGCCCGTCTGGAGCGGGCGGTTGAGCAGCTCGCCTTCCTGCACGTCCTCGCTGCGATAGCCCATCTCCGCGGACACCATGCCCAGGCCGTCGGTGCGCGCTTCCGGAGGCATGCCTTCCGGCAGCAGCGACAGGCTGGGCGGCAGCGCGGGCCAGGGCAGCGGCTCCAGGCCCGTGGTGCCCTGGGCCCACGACGGGGCCGCGAGCGCGCTCGGATCCGAGGCGACACCCAGTTGCACCTGCACCAGGGCTTCACCGGTGGGCGACTCCAGGCTCACGCGGTGCGGACCGCGCGAGGGCAGCAGCAGCCACGTCTCGCCCATGCGGCCCAGCGGTTGGGACGCGCCCTGGAGGCCGGGGTCGGCGTCCTCGGGCAGGCCCAGGTGCATGAGCGGGCCTTCCTCCGCGCTGGAGCCGCCAGTGCCGTCACCCGAGGGCAGCGGCGTGCTGCGCAGGAGCAATTCGCGACCCGCGGTGGGGGCCAGGGCGGTGGCGCGCACGCGCAGGGCGGTGGGCCCCAGCACGGTCATCACCACCGGCGCGCCCGGACGGCTGCGCAGGAGGGAGAGGGGCTGCGGGGCGGCCACGACGCGGGCGTGGGTGCTGGCTTCTTCGGACTCCACGAAGCGCACGAGGCCGGTCTGCTGCGTGTCGGCGCGCGCCATCACCACTTCCACCTGGTGACGGCCGGGGACGTCCAGGCGCGTGCCCAGGATGGCGGTCTCTCCTTCGGCGACCTGGAGCTCGCGCACCACGCGGCCGTCCACGCGGAGCGCGAAGGCGCAGGTTCCGGTGGCGTCCACGCCCGGACGCGGGGTGGTGCCGCAGAGGACCTCCGCGCCCAGGGGCCGGGGCTGCTTCACCACCAGGCTCATCACGCGCGAGGCCCCGGCGGGCAGCAGCTTCGCCTCCGACAGCTTCCACGGGGGCGCGAGCAACGCCTTGCGCACGGACATGGCGACGTCCTCGTCGTCCGTGCCGGCCTCCGACGTGGCGACGAGCGAGCCCGCGGTCTCCTCCGCGTCGCGCAGGCCTTCCCAGCGCGTCCAGCGGCCCGCGGTGAAGCGCATGCGGCGGACATCCGGATGATCCGCCCATGCCTGGAGCTGGCTCGCGAGCGCCGCGCCCAGGGGCGCACCGCCGTCCTTCCACGCCTGCGGCGAGTCCTGCAGACGCTCCAGCATTCCGAGCGCTTCCAGGCCCACCTGCGGCAGGCCCGTCTCCCTGTACAGCGCCGCCATGGCCAGCGCGCCCGCGGCGTCCTCACCCGAGGCCGACAGCAGTCGAGCACGGAGGTAGCGGCCCGCGAGGCTCTTGTCTCCCGACACCGCCGTGAGCGCCGCGTCCGTGTGGCCTTCGCGAGCCTGGGCGCTGAGCGTGGTGAGCTTCGCACCTTCCGTGTCCAGCGCCGGGAACGCAGGGGAAACCAGCGTGGGCTGGGTGATGGCCTGCGTGAAGCGCACCGTGCGCGGGGCCGTCTGCGACAGGCGGTCCATCAGCGCGAGCAGTCGCCGCTGCTGCTCCGGCGTCAGCTTCGCCTGCGCGTCCAGCAGCCGGCCCACGTCCGCGCGGGCGAAGCCGTCCTCCTGCAGCGATGAAAGCAGCTCGGCGCGCGCGAGGCGCGGCTCCACGTCATCGGGCCCCGTGCGCAGCGCGCGGGAGAGCGCCTGGAGCGTCTCGTACGCCGTGCCTGCCTGCGGTTGCTGCGGCAGGGCAGGGGACTCCTCGGACGTGGCCACTTCCGCGCGGCGCACCGACAGCGAGACGGCGAGCTGTGCCTTCGGATCCTCGGGCTCGAACCACACCTCGCGCGCTTGCGCGGGCAGTGTCACCACCGCGGACACCGGTGCGGACGACGTGCCCTTCGCGCCTTCCAGCGCCACGTGGCGCGGGCTGGCGGCGGTGGGCATCAGCACCAGCCGGCGCGGATGGCCCACATCCGTGTTCATGCGCACCACGAGCGGCTTGCCCGCGGTGGCATTCAACGGACGCAGCTGCACACGCACCGGCGAGGGCAGCTTCGCGTCCGGCACCCGGAAGCGCACTGCCTTCTTCTCCACCTTCACCGGCCACTGCGAGCGCACGTAGCCCACTTCGCCCGGCGTCCCCTCCGCCTTCGCGGGCGCGAGCGACAGGAACGCACGCGTTCCCTCCACGCCCTCCAACTTCAGCGCGTGTTCGCCCGGCGGCAGGGCAATCTCCACCGGTTCCACCGCCGACAGCGGCAGCAGCGGGAAGGCGTTGCTCCCCACGCGCAGCACCGGATTCGCCTTCGCACCCGGCGGCGTCATCACGTAGGCGCGCAGCAGGGTGGGGGCCTCCGCGAGCCCCGTGGCCTGCACGTGCGTGGTGCCGCCTGCGGCGAGCGGCCACAGCGCGCTGCCCGTCATCGACGCGTCGGCCTCCATGCCCTGGAGATCCAGCCAGTGCGAGGCCTTCACCTCGGTCCCATCGTCGCGGGGCGCGGGCGTCACCTGCGACCAGCGGCTCGCGCGCCACCACGCGGCGCGGTAGCTCCGGCGGATGTCCTCCGACAGCGGATCCGCGCGCCACGCAAGCTCCAGCGCGGCCAGCTCGCGGCTGCGCAGCGGATCCCCCAGCGGCAGGCGGGCCACCAGCTCCGATGCCTCGGCGGTGAGGAAGCCCGCGTCCGGCAGCGCGGGCGCGGCGCCCAGGAGCGCGTGCGCCACGTCCGGCTTGTTCGCGTCCAGGAGCTTCTTCGCGGTGAGCAGCCGCAGGTGCCACGCGAGCGGCGACGCATCCGCGGCCTTCAGCGTCTCCACCGCCACGTCCGTGTCGCCGTCACCCAGGGCAGCCATCACGGTCAGCAGCGGCGACAGGCCCTCGGTCTTGATGCGTCCGTATGTGCCGCGCGCCAGGTCCGGCATCAGCGCCACCAACCGCTGACGCAGCAGCGATGGGCGGGCGGCGGGGTCCTGCTTCACCACCTCCCATGCCTTCTCCGCCAGCTCAGTCCAGTGCGTCTGGTGCGACAGCGCCTCGGACAGCGTGGGCCGGCGCGTGGCGACGCGTGCACGCATCAGCGGCGCGGGGCCCTTCCAGCTCACGCGGTAGTTGTGTTTACCCGGAGGCAGCGCCACGCGCAGCTCCTCCGCGATGCCCACGCGCTCACCCGACGCGAGCACCCGCGCGGTGCGCCCGTCCGGCAGCGCCGCACCTTCGGACGCCTCCGCCCATGCGGGCCGCGGCGTGAGCTGCGCCTGCGCGAGCACCCCGCCCACGCCGTACACCTCCACCGTCGGTGCCTCGGCGGGCGAGCCATTGCCCAGCACGGCGCGCGCCTCCAGTGACAGCACGCCCGGGCCTTCCATCTCCAACGCCCAGACCGAGCCCTTCCCCTCCGGGCGGACCCAGGGCGCGTCCATTCCCTCCAGCACCACCTCCGTGCCGGTGGGACGCGGGCGCTCCACGCGCACCGCTTGTCCGTAGAGCGGTGACACCAGCGCCCACTCGCGCAGTGCGGACGCCTTGCGCCAATCGCGCACCGCGGTCCGGAAGGGCGAGGACTCGGGCTGGTCCTTCACGAGCTCCGCTTCCAACGCCGCGTCCACGTCCAGCCGCGCTCGCGTGGCCGCGTCGAAGGCCAGCGCCGGGCGCGGCCCCTTGCCGTCCACCCACTTGAGGAGCGCGTCACGCATCCGCTCCTCGGTGCGCGCCGTGGACGTGTGCGTGGGCCGCTCCACCACGATGCGGGCGTTCTTCGTCGCCGTGACCCACCAGATGCTGCCAGCGCCCATGGGCTCCGCCAGGTACCAGCGGCCCGGACGCTCCGACACGCCCTCTTCCTCCACGCGCAGCTCGGGCGCTTCTCCGACCTCCGACAGCGGCACGCGGGTGAAGCGCAGCGCCCCGGCGGGGCCGGTGACGCGCACCACGTCCAACGGGCCCAGCCACACTGCCGCGCCCTTCTTGGAAGTCACTTCCATCGCGCCCGTCACCTGCGGCACGCCGCCCGGTACGTAGGGCGCCTGGCCCCGGAGGTCCTCCAGTGCCACCGGCCCCCGGATGGCGCGCGGCTGCCAGGTCATGCCCTCCTCGCAGCGGGCGATGACGGACGGCTGGGAGACGGTGGGCTGCGCGATGACGGGCAGCGCCGCGAGCGCTCCCACGAGCAGGGTGTAACGGGCGCGGCGTCGAACAGGAAACATCGGCGCTCAGTCCTCCAAGGGTGCGAACAGAATCTGGGCCAGCCGGTCCAGACGCGCCGGGTTCGCCAGCGCTTTGCGCGTACGGGATGACATTTCCAGGTGCAGGAAGCGGGCTTGCGGATAGGACTGGAGCAGACGGGCCTGCGCGTTCTGTGTCCCTCCGAGCACCTGCACTCCGTCCGGGAACAGCTTCACTCCAGGGCCAAGTGCCTCCTCCAACGGTGCGGCTACCTGCCGGGCCCACCTGCCGGGCTTGCGCGTCCCGTCGCTGAGCACCGCCGCCAGCTTCTCCGTGCGGCCCTTCTGGACCTTGGTCTCGCCGAAGCCGTGCAGCTGCACCACGCGCGGAGCGGAGAGGTTGCGCGCGGCCAGGTCCGTCACGGTCTGGAAGAGGTGCTCCGGGTTGTGCGCGACGTCCGCGGGGTGCTCAGGATCCTCGGGCGTCTCACCGGGCGTGCCCTTGTAGCGGTGCGCGGTGGCGGTCATGAACAGGCGTGGCGCGCGGCCCTCGGGAGGGCAGACGAAGAGGGCGGAGCCGATGTCCTCCGTGCCGATGTCGAAGTAGGGGTGCGGCACCTGCACCACGTCGTTCGTGGCTTCGCCCGTGCGGATCACATACGCGCCCGCGCCGTGGTAGCGGTCCGGCCGCTCCCGCAGCACCCAGAAGGTGTCGCGCGGCGTGGTCCACGTCTCCAGGAAGAAGCCCACGGCCGCGGCCACGTTCGTCAGCTCCGGGGGCACGTCCTTCTGCTTCGGCGCGGCGGCCAGCAACGCGGGGATGAGCTTCGCGAACGCGGTCCGCTCCTCCAGCGTGGTGGGGTGGAACGTCACGGCGTCCGCTCGGGGCCACAGCCCGGAGAAGCGCGCGTCCACGCGGCACCCCGACTGCTCGGGCACGTTCACGGTGGGATCCTCCTGGGGCACGCGCTCCGGAGCAGCCCGTGGGGCCGCCTTCGCGCGCATGGCCGGCTGTGCGTTGGCGCTCGCACCAGCGCCCAGCACCGACACGACTCCCGCGGCCACGAGCGGGCGCCACGACCCGGTCCTCCCGAGGAACCTCACAACATGTCCTCGTCGGGCTGCCAGCCGCCCCGGTTCCACATGCGCGGCGCGGCGTTGTCCACCGCCTGGCCGAACATGAAGAACCGCGCCCACATGGGCCCCGTGCCCAGCGACTGGATGCGCACGGTGTGCACGCCCGGCGCGATGTCCTCGCCCAGCGTCACCGGCACGGTGCGCGCGTACCACTTCACGCCCGGGCGGCCCACCGGCATGGCGGGCTCGCGCTCGGAGGCAGGCAGCACCACCGTGCGCTCGGCGCGCGTGACGTGCGGCACCAACACACTTGCGCGGCGCACGGGATTGCCGCCATCCACCGTCACGGATAGCTGGGGCTCGGTCGCGCCCTCCGCCACCGGCGTGTAGACGACCACGTTGAGCGTGACCGCGCCGGGCCCCGTCTTGCGCACCGGCACACGCAGCCCTCCCTGGCTCACCGGATACACCGTGCGCGAGCGCAGACCGCTGCCCGCCGCCGGAGGCCGGTTGAGCAGCGCCGTCAGCCCCGGCGCCGTGGAACGCAGCAGCACCTCATGCTCACCCGGCGGCAGCGGCGGCAGCAGCTCCCTCGCCCGCGTGGAGCGCACGGTGAAGCGGTGCAGCGGCTCGCCGTCGAGCAGCACCTCCACCTCGTTGCCCAGCGCCGCCGCGTCCTTCAGCGACAGGCGCACCTCCGGACGGGTGGGCGTGCGCGCATCGAAGCGCGCCCGCACCGCGCGGCCCGGCTCCAGCACCGTGGACAGCGCCCTCACCATGTCCACCGTGTCCGCCGGTCCGGACTCCAGCACCTCCACCACCGAGGGCGAGCCATACGGGCGCACCACCACCGCGTCGCCCGTCGGCGGAGACCTCTCCTCCTCGGGACCCACGGGCTCCAGGCGCACCTGGCTGAGCAGCTCCATGCGCGCGCCGCCCTGCATCAGCGCGTTCATGTTCGCCGGACGCATCGGGTGCCACGCGCGCTGATCCACGGGCGCGTTGCGCCAGCGCACGCCGGTGAGCGCGTCGTTCGTGTACGGCGTGGACACCGCGATGGGCTGACCGCTGGACAGGAAGCTGTAGAGCTGCACGATGGTCGTGCGCGGCGCCTCCACGCGCAGCTTGCGCGCCCCCATCGGCAGGAACACCCGAGCGCTCGTCGCGCCCGACACCCACGCCGGCAGGTCCGTCACTTCTCCAGAGCCCGCGGAGCCCGCGTCCTGGGCCACCGTCGCCACGGGCGTGCAGGGCAGCGCGCCGCCCGGCAGCGGCACCAGGGCCGCGCTCTCGAACGGCGCGGGCTCCGGCGTCGCGTCCAGCGAGGCCTGTCCCAGGGACTGGCCCTGCGCATCCAGCACCGTGAGGCTCAGGTGCAGCGGCTCGCGCGAGGGCACGCGGTCCAGCGAGCGCGCATCGATGCGCACCAGCCGCCCCACCGCGTCCATGCGCGGATCGATGTCCAGCTCCAGCACCGGGCACGCCGGGCCGGTGGCGAACGCCTCCGTGCGGCGCGTGTCCGGCAGGAAGGCGACTCGGCCCTCCGACGCGACGCCCGGCTGGGGACGCGACTCGGCGGGCAGCAGCCATGACTCGAACGGGCCCTCCACCGTGTAGCGCAGGTCCTCCTGGCCGTCGTTGCGCACCATCACCGTGTGCACGCCCTCCGGCAGCTCCAGCGGATGCGACATGGGCGAACCCGCCACGGGGCCCGGCAGCTCCATCGTGTGGGCCGTGCCGTCCGCGGAGAGCGTCTGCACCGTCACGGGGCCGTGCGGCTGCGCCTTCGTGTCCGTCGCGTCGCTCCACAGCCACAGCACCGGCTTCGCGGGCCCGGTGACGTTGAGGGCCACGGCGCGGCCCGCGCCCAGGCGCTCCTGCACGGACTCGGTGGCCTCCACCAGCGGCAGCCGGTACGGGGTGCGGTAGACGGGTTCAATCTGGTAGTCGGTGCCCGCCTCGCCCTCCGCGTTGAGGCGCTCCCAGTGCTCCTCCGCGAGCCAGCGGCGCGTGTCGGCGGAGAGCTTCTCGAAGGGCTCGAAGGTGGCACGCCCGGCGCGCACCTCCGCGCGGGCCTGGGCCAGCTTCTGCGACGCGAGCAGCGGCAGCGTGCGGTGCGCGCGCACGTAGACGCGCGCCAGGAGCGTGTCGTTCGCGCCCGCGGCCCGCAGGTACAGCACGGAGTAGTCCGGCCGCTCCTTGGGCAGGCGAAGCACGAACTCGCGCTCGTCCGTCACCTGTTGATCCGCGTGCGTGGTGAAGGCGCTCTCCGCCAGGAACGTGCCGTCCTCCTGCGGCTGGCCCTTGCTCTGGCGCGTGCGCGTGAAGATGGAGCGCTCCAGCAGGACGCCGTCCGGCCCGCGCAGGATGGCCTTGAGGCCGTACTGGTACTGCTTCTCCGGCGCGTAGGGCGAGCCGTCCGGAAGCAGCTCGTGCGTGACGATGAGCAGCTCCTCGGCCTCCGCGGGGACGCGCACGCGCATCTCCCGGCCCGGCTCCAGGCGATAGAAGATGAGGCGCTCGGCGTTGACGAACTTCGCGTCGCGCCGCGCGGTGGGCGTGTCGGTGTTGCCAAGCACGGCGAGGCTCGCGCCCCAGATGAGGGCCAGGCCCACCATCAGTCCAAGGAGCGCCACGAGGGCGCGGCTGCGGGTCTTCATCGACGGGCCTCTTCGCGGGAGACTTCCCCGGTCAGCACCACCGGACGGCGGTGCCGCAGCGCCAGGTCCACCGTGCTCGCGAGCTCCGCGTCACCCGCGGTCAGCTCCGCGCGCTTCGCCGGCGACGGGTGCTGCTGAAGGAAATAGACGGCACGCAGCACCTGCTTGCCCTGCCGCGCTTCCACCAGGAGGAAGGGCAGGCCGTATTCGGCGCTGAAGCCGGACTTCACCTGACGCGTCACATTGCCCACGCGCTTCGTCTCCGCCAGCGCGCGGAGGTCATGCACGTTCTGCTGTGAGACGTAGCGCTCCGCGCTGGCGGTCAGCTCCGCGAAGTGCTGCTTCAGCGCCGCGGACACCGGCTGCGTCGGCGCCACCAGCCGGTCCGCCAGCAGCGCGCGCTCGGGAGACTCGCGCGGCTCCTCGGGCAACAGGCCCGTGATGGCCAGCTCCTCCGCCACGAGCCGGGGGCCCACGAAGGCACCGCGCAGCGGCTCGGACAGCCACAGCGTGGCCAGCCGCGCCCCGCCGAAGGTGCGGGAGAAGACCTGCTGCGGGCTCGCGTCGTTGAGGCCCGTCAGCTCCGGAGAGCCGTCGTGGTAGCGCACGCGCTGCCCCAGCCAGCCCAGCGGGCCCTCTTGCGACAACAGCCGCTCCAGGTCCGCGGGCCGCTGCGCTTCAGTGAGCACCGGGCTGCCCACGTCCACCAGCACGTCCGCTTCCACGGCCGGCCGGCCGGAGAAGCCGCGCAGGTGCAGCACCCAGCCCTGTTCCTTCGGCAGCGCGCGGTGCACCGCCTGATGGAACGCCTGGAAGCTCGTGCGCAGCTCACCGAAGGTGGCGGGGTGGGGCATGTCGCCGGAAGCGGTGGCGAACACCAGCGCGGTGGAGCGCGACTCGTGCCACAGCTCCGCGGCCACCGGCAGCGTGCCCGCCTCGCGGGCCGGCGACGGCACCTCCAGCGCGAGCGGAGCACCGCCCGGACGCACCATCAGCCCCGCGCCCAGTCGGCCCGGCGTGTCTTCCGCGTCCGTCACCCACCAGCATCCGGTGGCCGCACCCGCGCACTCCGTCACCGGATGCACCCGCAGGCCCATCAGCGCCGCCATGGCACCGGCCCAGCGCGAGCGCAGCTCCCGCGGCACGTCAGCCGTCCCACCGCCCAGCAGCGGCGAGGCCACCTGCTGCTCCAGCACCAGCAGCTCCGCGTCCGAGGGCCGCACCGCCGGCACGCGCGCCACTTCCGGCGTCACCATCAGCGTGCCCAGCGCGTCGCGCTCCGTCATCGGCGCGGCCAGCGCCTGCGCGTGCGCAATCACCAGCGAGGCCAGGTCCGCGGCGCCCGCGCGCAGCACGCTCACCCGCGACTCACCCCAGTTGCCGCCAGGCTCCGGCGGCGGAGTCGCGGTCACCGTCGCGCCCGGCCACAGCATGTCCAGGCCCTGCGGCGCCTTGCCGTCCGGCGTGTGCAGCACCACCTGGCCCGGCTTCAGTGACGGATCCACGCGCAGCTGCACCCGCTCCCGTGAGGACAGGGCGTCGTGCGCGTGGCGCAGCGGCGTCTCCGACTGCGCCAGCGCGTCACCCAGCACCAGGCCCGCGCGGCGGGAATCCACGCCGCTCACGATGATGGCGCGGCAGTTCACCCGCTCGCACAGGAGCGCGGCGGCCTCGGCGCTCGGCGCCTCCGTCAGGGGACGCGGCACCTCCAGCACCGGCCCCTGCGCACCGGGGACGAGCAGTGACGTGTCCCAGCCCGCCTTGCCGGCGCCCTCCACTCGCTCCACCAGCGCGAAGCGCGCGGGCACGCCGTCCTGCTTGGGCAACTCGCGAAGCTCCAGCCCCAGCGCCACCGCCTTCGTGCGCAGCGCGCTCATGTTCTCCGCGCGGCCCGACTCCAGCCACGCGTCCAGTCCGTTCCACAGCCCGCTGTATTCGCGCAGGTCGCCGTGCTTCAGCCGCAGCGACTGCCCGCCCACGTCGCTTTCGCGCGCGGTGGCGCGGCCCAGCACCATCAGGCCCAGCGGAGACTGGTCCAGACCCAGCCCGGGCACGTGGTCGCGCGGCGCCTCCGCGGTGAGCGCGGTGGCCGGACGCGGTTCGATGAGCGACAGCCCGAAGCCCGCGAGGCTGCCGATGAGGAAACCCGCCAGCGACGTGTGCAGCGTGGGCAGCAGCACGCGGGCAATCACCTGCTTCTGCAGCATCTTCACCGCCAGCAGCGTGGGCACCAGGTAGCCGAAGCCGAACAGGTCGGTGACCTTGAGGCCTGGAATCCGGCCACCCATGGCCCAGCCGATGCCCCACTTCACGAGGAAGCCCAGGCAGAAGACGAGCACCGTCTTGCGCGGTCCCTCCAGGTTGAGCGTGCGCAGCCCCGGCACGGACAGCACCGCCTTCGCGGCCACGACCAGGAGCAGCACCTCCGCCAGGGTGGCCACGAGCTTCAACGGCTCCAGCCACGTGAGCGCCAGGAGCGCGGGCACGAGGATGCCGTTGAAGTCCCAGCCGTACTTGAGGTTGAAGCGCGCGGCGAGGAACGCCGTCGTCAGCAGGATGATGTAGGCCTTGGGGCTGGACAGGAAGTCCTGCGCCACGTCCTCGTACATCAGCTCCAGGCTGGAGAAGGACAGGTTGGTGCCGGGCAGCAGCACGAAGCGGAGGATGACGTACGTGAGCGCCACCGGCACCGCCACCTGCCACAGCCCCCGGCGCAGCTTCAGCTTCCAGAAGGCGTTCGCGGTGAGCGGCACCAGCACCAGGCCGATGCTGTGCAGGCTGCGGTCGACGATGAAGGACGTGCCCCACCGCTCGTCCATCCAGTGCCCCAGTACGGGGAGCAGCCACGTCTCGCTGACCGCGCGCACCACCACGCTGGCGAGCACCACGGCGAAGAAGCGGTCTCGGCCGAAGAACTCGCTCCAGGCCCCCGTGCGGGACAGTCCGCTGGAGAACGCCAGCGCCAGGCCGTACGTGAGCAGCGACTCGGCGACGACGGTGCAGCCCGCCTCCGGGTGGATGACGAACACCGAGGCCAGATAGCCGGGAACCACGAGGCCCACGAACACCCACCCGAGCGTCTCCGTGAGGAGCGCCAGGATGAGCACGCCCACGAGCACCGCCACCAGGATGGAGGTATCGAGGGAGTAGGCCGGGAAGAGTGTCAGGGTCGAAAGGAGCGCCATGGTGGCCGCTCGAATCTAGGGAGGGCGCCGGACCCGACCAGGGTTGCCCCTCTCGGCTGCTGAGAAGCGTCCGCTGTCCAACCGAAACTTCGGGCCTCCAGTGTCGCTGAATGCCCAGCCCCGGACACTGGTATCGGATCCGCGGACGGATCAGCCCTCCTGCTTCACGTGGCGAGCAGCCGCTTGGCACGGCACGTGCGGACGTCTCTCGCGAGACACTTCACGGGCAGTCCTGCGCGACCACGGCAGGGCAGCCCAGGCCGGAACCGCCGAGCGTGCAGGGCACGGTGTCCGCGAGCGCCTGCATGACGGCCTTGGACGACGCGCCGGTGCCGCGCAGCGTGGCGGACTGCTCCAGGTGGACGAAGCGGTCCGTGGCGGCGGCGGCCTCCGCGAAGCAAGCGTCGGAGGCCCCGTTGTCGATGCGGCCCTGCACGTTGCTGGTGCCGCACAGAGTGCGGTGCTTGCCCGAGTCATCCGCCGCGTTGCAGGAGAAGGCCTTCTTGGTGCCCGTCAGGTGGGTGTTGAGCGAGTCGCGCAGGCGGTTGGAGAGCGCATCCGGCCGCGGCGCGCTGGTGCCGTCGCTCACCACGGCGGCCTCGGGACCGTCGCCCGCGTCCATGCCGTGGATGCTGGCGGCGATGGCGTCCGGGTACGTGTCGCGCAGCGCGCGGTGCGCGGCGGTGAAGAAGTTGTTGCCGTAGTGCGCGGCGTCGGAGATGCGCAGGCCCTTCGTGCCGCACACGCTGGTGGTGCCGCTGCACGGGCTGGCGGTGGTGACGGCGCAGCGGTTGCTGCCGGTGATGAGAAGCGCGCGAGCGCCCAGGGTCACCAGCTGCGTGGCCGTCTGACGCAGCGTGCCCTCATCAGAGTCCGCGTGCGGCGCCTCCAGCCACAGGTCGCGCGCGGGGAACAGGTTGATGATGAAGGTGCCGCCGCCGCGCGACAGCAGGCCCTGCTCGCGCACCACCAGCCACCCGCCACCCGTGTCGTTGCGGAAGGTGGACACGCCGTAGCCCATCCCCGCCAGGTCCTGCACCACCCGCGGCGTGGGACCTTCGGTGAGCAGCGTGCGGAACGCGCCCTCGAACGCGGCGAGCTCCGTGCCGCCCGGCTCCTTGAAGCCGCCGCTGTTGGCCGTGGCGATGGGCGCCGTCTGGAGCCACGTCGTCAGGTTGCCCGTCAGGCTGGACAGCGAGCCGAGCGGCGAACACACGCCCGTCGTGGGAGCAGGCGTGCTGACGACCGGCGTCTCGGTCGCGGGCGTCTCCACGGGCGTCACCGTGTCGGTGGGCGTCTGCGTGGTGGGCACCTGGCCCACGTCCTCCACGGGCGCGGTGGGCGAAGTGGGCGTCCCGACGACGGTCCCCGGAGCGGACGTGGAGGGGCTCTCCGCCACGGCATCGCTCGGTCCCGCGACGGCATTGCTGCAAGCGGCTGCGAGGAGCAGGAGGCAGGACAGGGATGCGCGCAGGGGGGGCAAGGACATGGTCCTGTCCCGAACAGCACGCCCTGCGCATGCATTCACACCCCGTCAATCCGGGATGACAGCCGGGACGGGGCTCGGCTGCCCGTCCGCCCTATGTCACCTGCCCGCTCAAGGCAGGGTCCGCAGCAGTCCCTCCGCGTCGGGTGCGCCCCAGCCGGTGGGGATGTCCCAGCCCGGCCCGGCTTCGTACTGACGGTCGGTGACGCCCACGGTGATGTCGCGGAACGTCTGCTGCACCGCGGGCAGCGTGTAGAGCTGCGAGTTGAGCCAGCCCACCCTCGGCCTGGCCGCGTCCGCGCGCGCGCCGTTCACCACCGTCATGATCCCCGCGAAGATGGGCGATGAGAACGACGTGCCGGTGTTGGGCGTGGTGACGCCCAGCCACGTGTACCAGTAGCCGGTGTCCGCGTTCAGCGCGACGTCCACCACCGCGCGCTTGGCGGGCATCGGGACCAGGCCCTTCTGCCATTCCGGCGTGGCGAAGGTGCGGGTGATGCCGGAGCCTGAGTAGTACCAGGCCGTCTCTCCCGTCACCGTCATGCCGTTCATCTTCAACTGCGTGCCGCCCACGGCGGTGACGTAGGGGCTGTTGCCCGGGACGTCCACGCCCGCGGAGTCGCCGCTCGCCGCCGCGACGGTGATGCCCAGCGCGGCGGCCATGGTGCTCGCGTGGCTGTAGGCCTCGTGCACCGCTTTGGGTTCGGAGTCCTCGCGGTGGGCGAAGGACGTGGTGATGACGCTCACCTCGCCCCGGCCAATGGCCTCGTTGTAGGTGTAGAGCATGGACGTGTTGCGCGCGTCCGGGCCCATGTAGACGAGCACCTCCGCCTTGGGCGCCATCGCCGCGGCCCACTCCACGTCCAGCGTGCCTTCGCGGTAGCGCGTGACGGGCGGCTCCATGGTCTGGATGACCTTGGGGTCCTCGCGCTCGATGCCCCACATCTTCCAGAAGGCGCGCAGGTCCTTCCACCGGAAGCTGGCGCCAATCACCACGCCCAGCTTCATGCCCTGGCCCTGGTGGCCCTGCGCATAGAGCGAGTCCACGTTGTACGCGCGCGCCACCTGCTGCGGCGTGAGGCCCCGGCTGACGGGATTCGGCGGCTCCGTGGACGGCTGGCCGAACTCGCCCGGCAGGGTGCCCGTCTCCGCCGGCAGGTCCAGCGCCACGACGGCGTGGATGCGCTGCTGCACGAACGTGGGGGCCTTGATGGTCTCCACGAGGCCGTAGACGTCGTGCGGATCATTTCCGCCTTGCGGCGACTTGCGCTCCAGCACTCGCAGCGTCACGCCGAACGCCTTGTTGAACTGGCCCACCGTGCCCACGAACTGCACCAGCAGCCGGTTGGTGGCGACGTAGGGCACCTGCATGCCCTCGGACTTCAGCCAGTCCGTGACGACGGTGACGTCCTTCTCCAACGGAGCGTGCTTCGCCATCCACTCGGCGGGCGTCATGTACTGACGGAAGCGGGATCCGCCTGGCTTGTAGATGTCCGCGATGCGCTCCTCAAGCGCGGACGCGTCGCGGATGGGGAAGGACACGAGCCCGCGGATGAGGTCCGTCACCGGCGCCTCGCCCTGGTCCGTGTAGACGCCCGGCAGGGGGCCCGGGACGCCGTCCGTCGTCGGGATGGGCGTGGGGTCCAACACCTCCGCCTCCGGGTCGGGCGGCGGCGGGTCCACCACCTCTGGCTCCGGCGGCGGTCTGCCGGGCGGGGGCTGTGAGTTTTCGGAGTCGGGAAGGGTGGGCGTGGATTCCACCGGAGGTGGCCCGG
>NZ_RAWQ01000098.1:0-35501 GCF_003668965.1 Corallococcus sp. AB030 | reverse complement strand
GGAGGGGATTGGGCCCGAAACCGGGGGCGGACACACGGTCCGGACCTGCGGCGTCTGGTCCGTTCCTGCTCCGGAATCGGCTCGGGCGGCCGCTCCTGCGCGGCTTGCGGTCCCAGGGCGTGGGTGGTGAATTGCCCCCTTCCGATGAACGCCCCCCTCCAGACCTACCGCGCCCCTGACCCGTACCGGACGAAGCTCGACGGCCTGATTGTCGTGGCGCTCGTGGTGTGGGGGCTCGCGCAGCTGGCGCCGCATCTGGCCCATCCCGCCATCTACAACTGGGACGAGGCGATGCATCAGGCCGCCGCGCGCGGCACGCACGACACCTTCTTCACGCCGCACATCTACAAGGATCCGCTCTACCCGAGCGACATCCGGCACTGGTGGGCCGCGAACGTCTGGATGCACAAGCCCACGGGCCCCTTCTGGTTCGGGGCGCTGATGATGCACGTCGTGGGTGTGACGCCGCTCGCGCTGCGGCTGGCCTCGCTCCTGGGCCACCTGGCCGCGGGGGCCGCCATCTACCTCATCGCCAGACGGCCCGCGGGGCGGCTGTGGGCCACGCTGGCGGCGGTGGGGTTCCTGGCGCTGCCCTTCGGTTGGCAGCTGGTGCAGGGGCGCTTCTTCGGGGACGTGACGGACTGCACGCTGGCGGGGTGCAACGCCGTGGCGGTGGCGCTGCTCTTCCACGCCACCCGGGAGAACTCCTGGCGGTGGGGGCTCGCGGCGGGAGCGGTGGTGGGGCTGGGCTTCCTCTGCAAGACGGGGCTCGCGCTGACCCCGCTGGGCGTGGCCGCGACGCTGTGGGCCTTGAGCCGGCTGCGCTTCTGTCCGGGCCCGAGGCTCGCCACGGTGCTGGCCATGGTGGCCGCGGCCGGAGTGGTGGCGGCGCCTTGGAGCCTCTACTCCGGGTGGCGCTGGCCGGAGCTGCATGACCTGGAGTCGCGCGTCACACGAGCGCACCTCTTCCCTGATCCGACCGTGGACGTGGGCCCCTGGCGCCGCCCGCTGGACGCCGTCCTCAACGAGGTCAACCGCACGAGCTTCCAGCCGCTCCCGAACGTGCTGCCCCTGGTCGCGTTCTGCTGGCTGCTGGTGCGCGCCGTGCGCAAGCGGGATCTGGAGACGGTGGGGCTCGCGCTGTGGGTGGGGGCGACGTGGCTCGTCCTGTCGCTGGGCACGGTGAAGGTCCCGGCCATTGCCTGGGGCGCAGTGCCCGCGGTCCTCGCCGCGCTGGCCATCGCGGGCTCGGACGCGTGGCGCCATCCGACGCTCGCGGCGCTGTTGCTGGCGGCGCTCGGCACGCCGCTGGCCATGGAGCACCTGCCCGCGCTGACCCGCATGCGCGAGTCGCTCCCCGCGTCCTGGGACCAGACGCGGACGCTTCCGGGGCTCGCCGAAGGGCTGGTGATGGTCTTCTTCGCGGGGGCGATGACCGCCGTGGTGTGGCGGCTGGCGCGCCGGCCCGAATGGTTGACCGGGGTGCTGGGGCTCGCGGCGTCAGGCGTGCTCGCCTGGCACCTGGCCATCACCCTGCCGGTGGAGAAGGCGCGCTACGAGGACGCGCACCTCGAAGAGCTGTACGTCAGCTATTCGCGCGAGGTGGGCCTGGCGCTGTCCCGGAACACGCCGAAGCGCAGCGTCGTCTTCGCCGCGCTGGACTCGGATCCGCCGCTCAACTTCGAGAACCTGAACCTCATGTTCTGGAGCGGGCGCATGACGTACCGGAGGGCTCCGGACGTGGCCCTCGCGCACGAGCGCGGGTATCACCCGTATCTCGTCTCGCCGCTCGCGGAGCCCTACGCGCCCGTGCCCGGCGTGCCGCCCCAGGCCGCGCTGCGGGCCTATGACCTGGACGCGCCGCTGCCCCAGCCCGCGCCCCTGCCTGACGGCATCACGCCCCTGTCCGTGCGGCAGGGGAACCTGGAGGTGCTCGGATTCGCGTCCCGGAGCCTGGGCCACGGCATCGAGCGCTACGCCTTCTATGTCCGGGCGCTCGGTGTGCCCCAGACGCTGCGGGTCACCTTCCACGGCCCCGACGGCATCGTGGAGCGGGTGTTGGAGCCGGGGGTGACGCTGCGCAGGCCCCAGGCGCTGGTGGGTGCGGCGTGGTTCATCCTGCCCGCGCTGGGGCCGCCCCGCGCGAAGGTGACACACCTGGAGTTTGGCGCCGTGGGGCAGCGCGTCGCCGTGTCTCCTCCCTGAGCCGCAAAGACATTCCGGGTGCATGCGTTTGCATTTCACCCAGCGAACGCCGTGTGCATTCGAGGAGGCTCTCCGAACTCTCGTCAGGCCTGGCCACTCGGGCGAGCAGTTCGGTCCGCTTGTTGATGCCCAGGTGCCGCTGCCCGTCGAGGATGAGTACTTCGCCCGCGTCCATCTGCGCGAGCACCGTCACGGCGTCGGAACGCTTGAAGCGCTGGAGTCACTCGCGCAAGTCACCCGCGACAGGAAGCCGAACTCGGACTGGACGTCCAGGGGGCGGCCCTCGTGATGCTCGGAGCTGGGCGTCGTACGGCGTTGGATGGGATGCGGGGATGCGTGCCCCTTCGTGCCTGGCTTGAAGCGGGAAGATTGGCTCTGGAAGACCTCAAGGGTAAATCACTGGAGCGCGTGCGTGAGAGCCGGGACGACGTGCGCTCTCGTGTGTTGGTCCTTCTGTCCCAAGAGGAGTGGCGTCGATGACCCTCACGATACGCGCTGCCCGCCCCGGTGACCTGGTTGCGATCCAGGCTCTTCTTTCCTCGGCTGGGCTGCCCCTCCAGGGGGTGACTGAGCACCTTCCGCACTTCCATGTCACTGAGCAGGCAGGAACATTGCTCGCTGTCGCCGGGCTGGAGCTCTACGCCACGGGCGGCTTGCTCCGCTCCGTTGCCGTCGCGGAGAAGGTGAAGGGGCTGGGCGTAGGTTCCGACTTGGTTCGGCGAGTTCTTGCGAAGGCCGATGAAGACAGACTCCCAGTGCTGTACCTGCTGACCACGACGGCCGCGGACTATTTCCCGCGCTTCGGCTTTGTCTGCATCGGCCGTGACACGCTCCCTTCCGAGCTGAACGCCTCCCGTCGCTCCGCTCTTGCGCCGAAGAACGGTTCATAGACATGCGGCTCCGTGCTTGCGCCGCGCTCCTCCTCTTCCTCACGGCGTGCGCTACGACTCCTCCGAGCCCTGGAAGGCCGACGGCGCGCAACCCAAGGATTGCCCATCTCCAGCGAGCGGCGGCGCTGCCCTGGACGGACGGCGGGCAGTGCGTTGTCCGTGAGGCTTCCAGCCTTGGCCCGTCCTGGTGGAGCGGTGTTATCAGGCCCTCGACCATGACCGGATCGAGTTCCACGACACTGAGGGAAGATGCGCGGTCGCCTCCGCTGGCGCTGGTGCCATGGGAGTCGGGCTCTGCGTTCTGGTGGCTCCTGAGATCGTTGTGGGCGCCGTGATCGTGCTTGGCGTGGTGGTGGTCGCCGTCGCCATCAAAGAAGCGCTGGATTCATACGAACTCCGCCACGCCTACCCCGAAGAAGCAGGGACCTCACGAGGAACGAAGGTGTCCTCCAGGGAAGCTGAAGCGCAACGCAAGCCCAAGCTGAAGCCCGAGCCAGCGGGGCAGGACTGGCAGCCCCCGGTGCCACCTGTGCCTGTGGATAGGACGGGCCGCGCCAGTTGCGAGCCTGTTCCAGTGCCCCACGCGGGCGAGGACGCCCCGCATGATGAATGCGCCGACAAGTTCCCACCCAACCGTTATCCCGGAATGGATGTGCTTGTTGGCGGCGTGCGCTTCGATGCGTTGCAAGTTGGCGTGCGCGTGCTGTGGGAGATCAAGACTCATCGATTCGACTCGTACAATGACTTCATCCGGAGGCAGGAGATTGCGAAGGAGTTGGAGCAAATAGAAAGGGAGCAAGACGCAGCGGCGGCATGCGGATATGGCTGCGTGATCGGGGTGAGCACCCAAGCGCACAAAGACGCGCTGTTGCGAGCGAATCGATTCCTCAATGTCGTCGTCACAGGATGCAAGCGATGACCACTCAGAAACGCCTCGATCTGACCGTCTACGCGCCAGTGCTCGTGGCCAATGATGGCCGCACACTCGCGGTCGTCCGTGGAATGGAACGGGCGCTGCCCGGCTTGCGCCTGAATTGGGAAGTGGGCAAAGGAGGGCGCCCTATCGAGTTACCTCAACGCGACGCTTGGCTCATTGAGGCGACACCACGCGGAAAGCTCCCACTCCTGTGCAATGGCGACGAGAGCTACCCCGTGACGGTTTCAGGAAGGGGGAGGTCGGGACGCCTCGGACCGGGCGGTCAGCCGCTGCTCGACGTCCAAGCGGAGTTACCGCTAGATGCGGCCGTTATCGCGGCAGCGGGGGAGATGCTGGAGCGAGTAGCGGAGGGCGCCTGCGCGTTCTGGGGGCATGCGACGCCGGATGACGCTGCGCTGGACATCGCGTATCAGACAGCCCCCACACTGGAAGGGCCGCCGTCCCCACGTCGGGGGCTGCCGGCCCTCAAGCTCCTCGATCAGATCCGCGCACCAGAGATCCCCTATTACCTTGGGTGGCTGAACTACTGGTCAGCCGCTGCCTCGCGGACCCTTGGATTCCCCGACCCGACCCGCGACGCTGAATTGCTCTCGCGAGCGCGTCGAACGGCATCCGGCGGCTGGGTCGTACAGCTCACCGACGCGCCGCTCGACCTGGAAAACCCCGCCCATTTGGATGCACTCAAGCGCGCCTACCAACGCTTTCCGGAGGTCGGTGGACGGGCGGCGCCTTGACGCAATCAAGGGGCTTTGGACGCAGCTCGGACTGAGGGAAAGAGCGGCACTGCGCGAGCATCCGCGATGCTAGCGTGCCCATGTGGGAGGTCACGCATCCCTGTCCCAACCTTTCAGATTGGCCCTTGCGCTGGTGCTCGCATGGGGAGCCGAGGCGCACGCCGAGCCGTCACCTGGGGGCCGCGCAGGCGGAAGACGCGGTTCGAGGAGTGGCTCGGCCGTTCCGGGGCATGACCGCGCTTCTTCACGGCGCGCCATGCCGGAAGCGCTTCCAGGCAAGCGGCATGACGAGGCCGGCGATGACGGCCTTGAGCACTCCCCCGGGGATGAAGGGAACGAAGCCCTTCTGGAATGCCGTGGCGAAGTCGAGCCCGGCCTTCACGTGGAGCCACGACACGCCGATGAGCAGGACGAGGAGCTGGCCCGCGAGGAAGAGCGGAACCGCCGTCCACCACCGCCGGTCGTATCCATGGCGCGCCGCGAGGCCCACGAGGAACGCGGCGGGGAGGAAGCCCACCAGGAAGCCGCCCGTCGGACCGGCGAGCGCTCCCCATCCGCTGGCGCCCTTCGCGAAGAAGGGCAGTCCCACCGCGCCCAGCAGGAGATAGCCGACCTGCGCGGTCAGGCCACGCCCGGGGCCGAGCGCCGCCGCCGTGAGGACGACCGCGAGCGTCTGTCCCGTGATGGGCACCGGTGAGCCCGGCACGGAGATGGAGACCTGGGCGAACAGCGCGGTGCACAGCGCCGCGCCCAGGACGAGCGCGGCTTCCTGTGCGCGCGTGCGCACGAAGCGGTCAGCCAGGACGTGAAGGGGGAGGGGAGACACGGGGCGATGCTCGGCGAGGACGTACGCCGGTGCAAGACCTGGGGACTCAGGGATGTGGCGTCATCCGGGCGACCAGCGCGCGCATCGCGGAAGCCACGGCGTCCGGGCGTTCCATCCAGGGGAAGTGCGCGGCGCCCTCCACCCGCTGGTGGAGGATGTGCGGCCCCTGGAACGCGGGCTGCGACCAGGGCGTCTGCTGGACGATGCGGTCCTCGGCGCCGCTGATGATGAGCGTGGGCAGGGAGCGCGGCCACCAGGTGTGGACGTACGTCTCATCGAAGTTCCGGTCGGACCAGTCCACCGCCGCGCGGTTGTAGGGCATCCGCCGCAACAGCTCGCGCCCCGCCGCGACGCTCTCCGGCGTGAAGTTCCACTCCGCCGACGCCACCGCGATGTCGCGGAGCCGTTCATCCGTGCGCTCGGCTTCATAACGCCGGGTCGCGGCGTCGACCTCGGGCAGGGGATGGCGCTGGGTCATCTCGAAGAACGGCGCACGCCAGTTCGCGTCCGGCGCCGTGCTCACGAGCACCATGCCCACGAGGAGCGACTCCAGCTCCGGCACGGACAGCAGATACATGCCGCCCGTGGAGTGCCCCAGATAGACGCAGTTCGGAAGTGCCTGGGCGGCCTCGATGAGGACCCTCGGCCACACGCCGTAGGGATTCTGGGGCGCACCGGGAGGAGAGACGTTGGACCCGTCTCCCGGCAGGTCCACCATCCAGCACGTCCCGGGAACGTCCAACGCGTCCGCCAGGCTGAATAGGCTCTCGGAGCCAATCCCCGGCCCGCCCGGGAGCATCAGCCAGTTGAAGGCGCCTGGACGAGACCCCCGCCGCCGGAGCCGAACGCCTGATGCCGTGAAGAACGCTTCCGTCTGAGGGTTCAAGGACACGGGACGCAGGGTCACAGTCAACCCTCGCGGCGTCAACGCAGGAGTCGTCACATCCCACGGGCGTCATGAAACGGCTAGCGTCCCAGCCTTCTCGTGGTTGGAGGCTCTCTCCTTGACGAATCCCCTGCTCGGCACGCTCTCCCTGGTCCCGGTGACTTCGCTCTACGCCGCGCTCAACGCCTTCCTCACGGTGGCGCTCTCCATCAACGTCAGCATGGTCCGCACGAAGCTCAAGGTGTTCCGGGGCGACGGAGGCCATGCCGGCCTCGGGTCCGCCATCCGCGCGCATGGCAACAACGTCGAGCAGGTCCCCCTGGCGCTCATCCTGCTGCTGTTGGCGGAGCTGAGCGGTGGGAACTCGACGGCGCTCCATGTCTTCGGCGGTGCGCTGCTCGTGGCGCGGCTGGCGCATGCGGTCGGACTGCTCCGCACGAATCCCATCCAGGCGGCCGGCGCGACGCTGACCCTGGTCGTGCAGTTGGGCCTGGCGGGATGGGTGCTCTGGCTGCGGCCCTGGGGCTGAAGCCTTCGCCTAACCCACGTCTTCCTTCGCCCGTGTCCGGACCTCGGCCGCGAACAGCTCCGCCGCGGGTGTGCGCGGGGCACCCTTACGCCAGAGGAGCGCCGCCAGCTCCGAGCGGGGCGCGGGGGACAGCCGCTTCACCACCAGCCGCTCCGCATCCGCGAGTCGTGGCTCCGGAAGCACCGTGACGGCGAGCCCCGCGCGGACGATGGCCAGCACGGTGGCCACCGCGTTTGATTCGAGCGCGATGCGAGGCGCGAACCGCATCGCCGCGAAGTGCGCGTCCACGCGGGCGCGCACCCGCAGGCCGCGTGACAGCAGCGCGAACGGCTCCTCCGCGAGCAGCTTCACCCCCACGGACTCCGCGCCCGCCAGTGCATGCCCCCGTGCGACGACGAGCGCGAGCCGGCTGTCGAAGACGGGCTCCGCGTCCAGGTCCGCCAGACGCGCGGGCGCATAGCCCAGGCCCACGTCCAGCTTTCCGTCCGCCAGCTGCCGCTCCAGCTTCCGGACCACGGCCTCCTGCGCGCTCAGCGCCAGCCCGGGATGTCTGCGGAGCACCGCTGTCAGCGCCGGCACCACGAGGCCGCGCATGCTCGGGGGATAGCCCACGCGCAGCGCCCCCGTGGCGAGTCCTCGCAACGCGCCCACCGCGGACAGGCCCGCGTTCACGTCCTCCAGCGCACGGGACGCATACGTGCGGAACAGCTCCCCTGCCTGTGTGAGCCGCACCCCGGTGCGAGCCCTCTCGAAGAGCGGTGTGCCGACCTCTTCCTCCAACTGGTGGATCTGGTGCGACAGCGTGGGCTGGGAGACGTGCAACCGCCGCGCGGCGCGTCCGAAGTGCAGAGCGTCCGCGACGGCGGAGAAGTAGCGGAGGTGTCGGAGCTCCATGGCGCCATCATAGACGGCATCTATCGACTCGATGAAAACAGACAAATGTACGAATCGAGGCCCCCGGGTACATCTTCCTCGTCACCGAAGGAGAGGCACCCCATGAAGGCATCGGATCTGTTCGTGAAGGCGCTCGAAGCGGAGGGCGTGCGCTGTGTGTACGGACTCCCCGGCGAGGAGAACCTGGACCTGCTGGAGTCCATGCGCACCGCCGGCATGCGCCTGGTCGTCACACGGCACGAGCAGGCGGCCGGGTTCATGGCCGCCACGCAGGGACGGCTCACCGGACGCGCGGGCGTGTGTCTGGCGACGCTGGGGCCGGGGGCCACCAACCTCGTCACCGCGGCGGCGTACGCGCAGCTTGGCGCCATGCCCATGGTGATGCTCACCGGCCAGAAGCCCATCAAGGTGAGCAAGCAGGGACACTTCCAGATTGTCGACGTCGTCGGGATGATGCGGCCGCTCACCAAGTCGACCCGCACGCTCGTCTCCGCGGAGCACGTGCCCTCGGCGGTCCGTGAGGCCTTCCGCCGCGCGGAAGAGGAGCGCCCCGGCGCCACCCACCTGGAACTGCCCGAGGACGTGGCGCGCGAGCCCACCGACGCCGTGCCCCTGTCGCCCGGTGTCGCGCGCAGGCCCGTGGCGGACGAGGCGTCCATTGCCCAGGCGGTGGAGACGCTCGCGTCGGCCCGCCGCCCGCTGTTGATGATTGGCGCGGGGGCCAACCGCAAGCTGACGTCGGAGATGCTCCGCGCCTTCGTGGACCGCGTGGGGCTGCCCTTCTTCAGCACGCAGATGGGCAAGGGCGTGGTGGATGAAACACATCCACTGTGGATGGGCACGGCCGCGCTGTCCGACGGCGACTTCGTCCACCGCGCCATCGAGGCCTCGGACTGCATCCTCAACGTGGGCCATGACGTCATCGAGAAGCCCCCGTTCGTCATGCGCGACGGCCGCCGCACGGTCATCCACCTGAACTTCTCCTCGGCGGAGGTGGACCCCGTGTACTTCCCGCAGGTGCAGGTGACGGGAGACCTGGCGAACGCCGTGTGGCGCATCGCGGAGGGAGTGGGGCCGCGCTCGCACTGGGACTTCACGCCGTTCGAGAAGTCGCGCGCGGGGCTCGACGCGCAGTTCGTCAGTGGCGCCGCGGATGACCGCTTCCCCATCTACCCCGCGCGGCTGGTCGCGGAGGTGCGCAGCGCCATGCCGGATGACGGCGTCGTGTGCCTGGACAACGGCATGTACAAGCTGTGGTTCGCCCGCTACTACCGCTGCCGTCGGCCCAACACGCTGCTGCTCGACAACGCGCTCGCGACGATGGGCGCGGGCCTGCCGTCCGCCATCGCCGCGAAGCTCGTGCACCCCCGGCGCAAGGTGGTGGCCGTCTGCGGTGACGGCGGGTTCATGATGAACTCGCAGGAGCTGGAGACGGCGGTGCGCCTGAAGCTGGACCTGACCGTGATTGTCGTCCGCGACGACGCCTACGGGATGATCCGCTGGAAGCAGGAGGAGATGGGCCTGCACGACTTCGGGATGACGTTGGGCAATCCCGACTTCGTCCGCTACGCGGAGGCCTACGGAGCACGAGGCCACCGCCCGGCGAGCGCCACCGAGTTCGGCGCCACACTCACGCGCTGCCTGGAGTCGGGCGGCGTGCACGTCATCGACCTGCCCATTGATTACACGGACACCGCGCGGGCGCTCGGTGCCGGTCCCCGGGTGGAGTCGTGAGCCATGGGCACACACGCGAAGGAGAGGAACGTCATGCTGGCTGAGCGCTACCCGTACTACGTGGCCAACCGCCCGAGGCAGCCCAACGCGGAGCTGCCCGTCACCGACAAGTACACAGGGGAGGTCGTCACGCGAGTGGCCGTGGCGGACGCGGCCGCCGTGGAGGAGGCCATCGCCGCGGCGGTGCGCGCGACGGGGCCCATGCGCAAGCTGGCGCCGTATGCCCGGCAGCAGGTGCTGGAGCACTGCGTGCGCCGCTTCCAGGAGCGGGCGGAGGAGTTCGCGCTCGCGCTCTGCATCGAGGCGGGCAAGCCGCTGCGCGACGCGCGGGCGGAGGTCACCCGGCTCATCGAGACCTTCAAGGCGGCGGCGGAGGAGGCGGTGCGCGGCGGCGGAGAGGTCCTCAACCTGGAGGTGTCTCAGCGCGCGGCGGGCTACCGGGGCTTCACGCAGCGCGTGCCGGTGGGGCCGTGCTCCTTCATCACGCCGTTCAACTTCCCGCTCAACCTGGTGGCGCACAAGGTGGCGCCCGCCATCGCCGCGGGCTGCCCTTTCGTCCTCAAGCCGTCGGACCGCACGCCGGTGAGCGCGCTGCTCATGGCGGAGGTGCTCGCGGAGACAGCGCTGCCCGAAGGCGCCTTCTCCGTGTTGCCCACTCGCCTGGAGGACGTGGGGCCCTTCATCAAGGACGACCGGCTGAAGCTGTTGTCGTTCACCGGCTCGGAGAAGGTGGGTTGGGATTTGAAGGCCCGAGCCGGCCGCAAGAAGGTGGTGCTGGAGCTGGGTGGCAACGCGGCCTGCGTGGTGGACGCGGACCAGGCCGGGCGCCTGGACTTCGTCGCGGACCGCATCGCCCAGGGGGCCTTCTTCCAGGCGGGGCAGAGCTGCATCTCGGTGCAGCGAGTGCTCGCACACGAGTCGCTGTACGACGCCCTGCGGGAGAAGCTCGTCGCGAGGGCGAAAGCCCTGCGCGCGGGCAATCCCCGGGATGAATCCACCACGCTGGGGCCGCTGATTGACGAGCCCGCGGCGCGGCGGCTGGAGGGATGGATCCATCAGGCCGTGGAGCGAGGGGCTCGGGTGTTGACGGGAGGAGGGCGGCGCGGCGCGCTGCTCGAAGCCACCGTGCTGGAGGATGTGCCGGAAAACGCGGCGCTGTGCGCGGAGGAGGCCTTCGGTCCGGTGGTGCTGCTCCAGCCGTTCCGCGACTTCGACGAGGCCCTGCGCCGGGTGAATGACAGCCGTTACGGCCTGCAGGCAGGTCTGTTCACGCAGGACCTGTCCCGGGCGATGCGGGCCTGGGACGAGTTGGAGGTGGGCGGGGTCGTCGTCGGTGACGTGCCAAGCTTCCGGGTCGACACCATGCCCTACGGCGGCGTGAAGGGCTCAGGCCTGGGCCGCGAGGGCGTGAAGTACGCCATGGAAGACATGACAGAAGTGCGGCTGCTGGTGCTCCGCCAGTAAAGTCCCACCTGCTCCGGGCATGGCCCCGTGAAAGGAATCCACCGTGATGCTCTTGAAGGCTGTCGTCCTCCTGTCGCTGGCTTCAGCACCTCCCGCGAAGCCGGCGGCGAGCGCTGGCTGTGCCACCACCAACATCGAGACCGCGCTCCAGCGTCTGGAGGCACACCTCAAGACGGCCGTGGCGTCCGCGTCGAAGGACGATTCGGTGGACAACTCCGCGATGTACTTCGCGGAGGAGGCCGTGGGCCAGACCTGGACGATCCGAGACGTCCCCAACGGCTACATGGCCGTGGGGAACGATTCCTTCACGGCCTTTGAGGCGGCCCTCTTCAAGAATCCGGAGGGCTACCACCTGGTGCTCGTGAGCACCGGGGACTCCGTCATCAACACCGCGGTCTACCGCTGTGACAAGTCGGGCTGGACGCTCGAGAAGGACGCCCTGGAGGTGCCCCTCGATAAGGCCATCCAGCTCTACGACAACGCGGGGCTCATCGCTCCCAAGGGCAAACCCGGGCTGACCCGGAAGGACCTCAAGGATTGGGGAGGCTCCATCCTGGCCTACCACCTGCCCCGGAAGGGCCGGGTCATCCGCATCACGTCCTACGTGGATGAGCCCGACTCCGCTTATGGCAAGGAGCTGGGCACCCTCGAGTACGTCCAGTCGAAGTTCCAGGTCGTCCCGCTCAAGACAAAGGCGAAGTGAGCGGCTCGCGGAGGGGCCTCAATTCGACAGCTGCTGACAGGTGGTCCCTCCGCTGGCGTTCTTCACGTAATACATCAGGCCGACGTTCGGATCCCTGAGGACCGAACCAAAGGCAGACGTGAACGCGTTGAAGTCCGTGAAGAAGACGTGCCCGCTGAAGTTGGGGTCGCGGTAGTAGATGCAGTCCTTGTTGACGCTGACCCCGCAGATGGCGATGGCATGCGTGGATGCACCCGACGTCGCGACCAGCGGGCACTTGTAGGCGGCGAAGCCGACTGACTTCGTATAGTTGTGCGCCGTGTTGCTGTCGATCGCGCCCATGCTGAGCGGGGAGCCACACCAGAGCGGGCCGTGGGCCTTCATGAAGACGTCGAGCTTGCTGGTGCTTCCCAGGATGTCCATCGTCGTCAGCTTGTCGAGGCCCTTGAAGCCCAGCATCGTCAGCAGATAGCCGCGGGCGAAACCCTGCTTCCTCCATTCCGTGAATTGTTGCAGGGACGCCTGGACCTCCTGTTCGTCGTGCTTCTTGGTGGCGACGAAGCTGCTTTCAATCTGGCTGCGATAGAAGCGGACGTCCCGTTCTCCGTGCTGCCCGGTCAGCAGCTGGATGACCTCGTCCAGCCCATCGAACCGCCTTCCTTCAAGCTGACTGAGGGAACTCTTGAGGCCGGACGGCAACGGCATGTCCTGCGGCCGGATGAAGGTCGGCATGGGCACCCGCTGCATATTGGTGGGGTTGACCATGGAGTCCGGCAGGTGGTCCCACTTGTAGACAGGGTCCAGGGCCTTGAACCCCGTCCGGCTCAACGCGGAGTTGAGCTGCACCTTGTCCTTGTTCTTCGTCGAGCCCATGAAGCCCTGGTGCGCCTGCAGCAGCTCCTGGTCGCCCAGGTTGTTCAGGTTCTGGCCGTTGTCGGCGATGAAGGTGCTGATCTTCCGGATGAGGGAGATCCACTTCTGTCCGGCGGGAGGCCATGGCTCATGGCAGCGGGCCACCATCTTGGCCGCGTAGTACCAGCACGTCGGGCCCTTCTGGGCGTTGGTCGAATTGCCGATGGGGGGCACCGCGTAGAGGATCGACATGGCGTTCCGAGCATAAGCCGGGCGTAGAGTGCGGCGTCATGGCACGTCGCGGAACCTGGCAGGGGTGGGCAGTCGCAACCGCCTATTGGTCGCTGGCCGGCCTGGCGGCCGCGAGCGAATCCCACTCCGTGGGTGGGATGGAATGGGGACATGCGCTGCTCACGTCGATGGTGGCCCACGTCCTCTGGGTGCCCCTCTCCATGGCCATCCTCGAGTTCGGGCTGCGCTTCCCACTGGAGCGGCGGCAGGTGACGTCGCGGGTCGCGCTCCACGTGGCCGGAGCGCTCGCCGTGTCGTTCATCCGCGCGGCGATGATCTTCTCCCTGGACCCCTGGGTCGGCTGGTACGCGCAGCGTCCGCCCTTCGTGGACGTGCTCGAGCACGCGCTGCTCTCCAACCCGTTCGTCTATCTGACCGTGCTCGGCGTGGCGCACGCCGTCTACTACGCGGACCAGCTGCGTCTGCGGGACACCCAGCTGGCCCGCGCGCAGCTGCACGCGCTCAAGTCGCAGCTCCACCCCCACTTCCTCTTCAACACGCTGAACTCCATCTCCGCGCTCGTGCATCGCGACCCGAACGGGAGCGAGCGGATGATCGCGCGGCTGAGCGACCTGCTCCGCGGCACGCTCGACGCCGCGGGCACGGAGGAGGTGTCGCTCCAGGAGGAGCTGCGAGCCCTGCAGCCGTACCTGGACATCCAGGGGGTGCGCTTCGCGGACCGGCTCACGGTGAAGCACGACATCGCGCAGGACGCGCTCGGCGCCCATGTCCCACACCTCGTGCTCCAACCGCTCGTGGAGAACGCCATCCAGCACGGAATCGCGCCGGGCTCGGAGCCGGGGACGGTGACGCTGGTCGCTCGGCGCCAGGGGCCCGAGCTCCACCTGGAGGTCCGTGATGACGGCGTCGGCCTCAAGGAGCGCCCGGCGGACATCTCCCAGGGCGTGCGCGGCGGCCGGGGCCTGCGCATCACCCGCGAGCGCCTGGTGCAGCTGTATGGCGGTGCGCACCGGCTGGAGCTCCGGGATGCGGTGGGCGGCGGCACCACGGTGGCGCTCGCCATTCCCTTCCGTACGGAGCCCTCTCCATGAGCGCCGCCATGCGCGTGCTCATCGTCGACGACGAGCCGCTCGCCCGTCAGCGCCTGAAGGACCTGCTGGCGGAGGCCCCCGACATGCAACTCGTGGGGGAGTGCCGCAACGGCCACGAGGCCATCGCGGCCATCGGCGCCGAGCGTCCGGACCTGGTGCTGCTGGACGTGGAGATGCCCGGGCCGGACGGCTTCGGCGTCCTCCGGGCGCTCGCTCCTGGCCCCGCGCCCGCGGTCATCTTCGTCACGGCCCACCGGGACTTCGCGGTGCAGGCGTTCGAGGCCAACGCGCTCGACTACCTGCTCAAGCCCTTCGACCGCGAGCGCTTCCGCTCCAGCCTGGAGCGTGCGCGCGACCGGCGGCGGACCGTGCCGTCCTCCCTGGACGCGGCGCTGCTCGAACGGCTCGAGTCGCTCGCCGCCCGTCCATCCGCCACGCCCGAGCGCTACGTGACGCGGCTCGTGGCCCGGGTAGGGTGGCGCATGCGCTTCCTCCCGGTGGAGGACATCGACTACCTCACGGCGGAGGGGAACTACGTCGCCGTGCACGTGGGCAAGCAGTCGCACCTCACGCGCGAGACGATGGCGGCGCTGGAGGAGAAGCTCGACCCCAGGCAGTTCCTGCGTGCGCACCGCTCATTCATCGTGCGGTTGGACCGCATCGAGGAGGTGGAGCCACTCCCTCCCGGTGAGTACGTGTTCGTCCTGCGGGACGGCACCCGGCTGACCTCGGGCCGCAGCTACCGCGCGCAGGTGCAGCGTGCGCTTGAACTGCAGACGTGAGGTTGCGTTCCACCGTTCGTCCCTGACCCTCCACGGTTCGTCACATCTCCTTGGACCGCTTCGCCGCCGCCGGGCGACGGTGCTTTCAACAAAGGAGATGCACATGCGTCGTTTCGCCAGGCAGTGGTCGATGAACGTCCTCCTCGCCGTCTCCGCGGTGGCGGTGTCCGGTGCCGCAGGGGCCCAGGGGCTGGAGTCGGAGTTCGCGTTCGGGTCGCGGCCCCGGTGCGAGCCGGGAGGCAGCCTCTTCGCGCCCGGAGAGATTTCCCTGGAGGAGCGCTCGGAGTACCGGCTCGCGCTGTCCGCGGACGGGAAGACGGCGTACTACCACGTCGACTCGGACACGCCGCCGTACCAGGCCATCTACGTGACCCAGCTGAAGAACGGCCACTGGGGGCCCGGTGAAGTGGTGTCGTTCTCGGGCACGTACAAGGACTCGGATCCGTTCCTCTCTCCGGATGGGCAGTCCCTCTTCTACTCCTCCACCCGCCCCGCGAACGGAGGCGCCGAGCGCCCGGACACAGACCTCTGGGTCGTGCACCGCGTCCGCAACGGCTGGGGAGCGCCCGAGCACCTGGGGCCGCTCGTGAACTCGCCGAGGGAGGAGCTGTACCCCAGCGTGACGCGCGACGGGACCGTCTACTTCGCGAGCGGCACGTTCGATACGGACTTCGAGATGTACCGCGTCCGGCGCCAGGGCAATCACTACACCGCGCCGGAGAACCTGGGCCCCGCGGTGAACAGCCCTGACTCGTGGGAGTACAACCCCTGGGTGTCCCCGGATGGACGGGTGCTCGTCTTCGCCTCGCTCAACCGCCCCGGAGGCTACGGACTGGGAGACCTGTACGTGAGCTTCAACGTCGCGGGCACCTGGACGCCCGCCGCCAACCTGGGTCCGTCGGTGAACACGGAGAAGGACGAGTTCCACCCCATGCTGAGCCGCGACCTGAGCCAGCTCTACTTCGTGCGGCAGACGTGGGACCCGTTCGTGCCTTCGGACTTCTACCACCTGGACACGCGCTGCCTCTGGCGCTGACAGCGAAGGCTGTGACCGGAATTGCCACGCATGGAGCCGGATTCGTAGCGAATCCGGCTACACGCGAAGGTCCTGACTGCTATCGCATCTCAGACATCAGGGGGTGCGTGCCACCTTCTGGAGGGTGAAGCTTTGCAGCCCCACTCCCTGGAGGGACACTTCCCGGAGCGCGTGTGAGTTGGATTGGACGCCTTCGGGCCGGAAGGTGACGAGGTCCACCGCGACCGAGAACGTGTGGTCGGGGAAGCGGACGGGCTTGGGGAACGGAAAATCCAGGCCGGGCGTGCAGCCCTCACCGTTGGGGCCGGCGACGACGCCGTGGCCGCTGCCCCACTTCCCGGGGAAGGCCACCAACCGGGAGAACTTCGCGTCATCCCCAGGGCCCGCCGGCCCACCGAAGCTCTCCGGGACGGGGGCCACGCCGAAGCGCTCGAAGGCCAGCTTCCCGTCGACGTAGCCCCGCACGGTGTAGGTGGAGGCCCCGTGGACAGACGGGTCCACGTAGATGGCGCCCTGGCCCTCCGCTTTCGAGCGGGCCACCACCACCCGCTCCAGCAGCTCCGACGTGCCGTCCGGCTGCGCCCCGATGAAGGTCAGCAGCATCCGGCTGCTCCCATCCGGCTCCAGCGGGTTCAGCCAGGCATCCCAGCCGGTGGCGCCCTCCAGGTGGAGGCTCACTCCTGACTGCTTGCCGTCCGTGCTCTCCACGAGCAGCCCCTCGTTCGTGGCGGACAGCTTCGAGGCGTCAATCGGGCAGCTCTCCACTCCGTCGAACCACGCGCAGCCCTTGCCCGTCGTGTCCCCGGCGATGCCCGGCGTCGCGGCGAACAGCAGCCCGACGCCCAATCCGAGTCCGAGTGCGTTACGAATGAGTGAGCCGCGGTTCTTCCAGCGCATGTCCATGGCGTTGCTCCGTCGAGAGGGGTTGGGGGCCTGCGCTGGAAAGCGATTGCACGGGCCGTGCCCGGTGGCTTCATGACTTCCCGTGTCGTGGCGGGGCGGGCATTCTCCCCCCCGCAGCAGCTCCCCCCACGAAAGAGACAGGCATGCTCACGGAGCAGGTCCGCAAGGCACGACAGAAGCTGGTGTTGGCCCATTTCCACGATGAGGTGAAGCAGGACTGGGACGCCGTCCTGTCCACCTTCCCGCATCCGCATTACGAGCTCATCCCCACCCTGACGGTGCACGACGGGAACAGCGCGGTGCGCGACTACTACCGCGACACCCGCGTGGCCTTCCCGGACCAGCACCACGAGATCATCTCGTTTCGGCACAGTGATGACGCGGTCATCGTGGAGTTCTGGCTCATGGGCACCCACCTGGGGCCGCTGGGGCAGATTCCCGCCACGGGCAACACGTTCCGGGTGCGCATGTCGGCGTACTTCATCTTCGATGAAACGGAGACGCTGGTTTGCGAGCGCGTCTACTTCGACACGCTCAGCATCCTCAAGCAGCTCGTCGGCGGGCTGGACATGAAGAACCCGAAGAACTGGCTGCTCGCCGCGCGCTGCCTCAAGGGCCTGCTGGCGATGTCTGGCGACAAGCCGGTGCCCATCCTCACCCAGACGACTCCGCCCGTCTTCAACGACTGACGCGGGCGGTGGGCCGGTTCAAGAGACCCCAGGATGTCAAGGTGGGAACCTTCTGTTCAGAATCCGCAGTCCTCCCAGGGAAATGGAAGAAATCCAGTTTGTTCGGTTTGTTCATGGATGTAGTGTTCGAGTCTGTGGATGGGGCCATCCACTCGGGGCATCCCCGACTGACCGAGAGAAAGACCAACCATGAAGAAGCTGCTCCTGGGGCTCATGCTGGCCGCGGTTCCGCTGGTGGGATGTGGTACGGGCGTGGAGGACTACCCGTCCGACAACGCGGAGATGATCTCCACCGAGTCCGGTCAGAGCATCATCCTCGACCACAACCCGATGACGTCGTCGGATGAGGCGCTGGCGTCGATGGAGTCGCCGTCCGAGGTCTCGGCGATGGGCCCGAACTGCTGGGTCACGCTCCTGTACTGTAAGTGGCCGGGCACGGACATCGGCGTCTGTAAGGACAACGGCAAGTGCACCGCCGCGCAGCTGCGCAATAACTGCATCGCGCTCTACAACAAGACCTGCTAGGCCTTTCAAAGGCTTGCAGCGGTCCAGGAAGCCCGGCGCCCACGAGGGAGGCCGGGCTTCTTGTCTGGGCGCCTACAGCCCCGTGCTCTTGAGCAGCGCGTACGCGCTCTCGCTGGGGAAGAACCCGGACGAGTAGATGTTCGCGTCCGTGACGAAGGCCTTGTCGCCCAGGATGGCCAGCTTCGGCCCGGTGGTGGAGCGGATGAACAGCGGCACCGCCAGCTGCGTCTCCGGCCAGCGCACCATGCCGTCCGTGCCGAAGGACGTGTCCAGGTCACCATTGGCCAGCAGGCGGAAGAGCACGGGCTTCGCGTACACATCCGCGAAGACGAGGATCTTCCCATCCGCCTGGATGCGCAGGCCGCTGACGTCCACCACGTCGAGCACGCCCACGGGCGCGGTGAGCTCCCGCACGCCCGCGGGGCCGAAGGTGACGTCCGGCTTGCCGTCCGCCGTGTACGCCACGAGCTTGAGCACGCCGTGCGCTTCCCCGCCGACCTTCACGTCCTGCCGTTCGCCCGCGAGCAGCAGGCCTCCATTGGGCCGCGCCACCATGGCGTGGGCCTGTCCGTCCTCGCTCCTCGCGA
Source organism: Corallococcus sp. AB030 (assembly GCF_003668965.1). NCBI lineage: Bacteria > Pseudomonadati > Myxococcota > Myxococcia > Myxococcales > Myxococcaceae > Corallococcus > Corallococcus sp. AB030. Next base: position 17,003 of record NZ_RAWQ01000098.1, on the reverse strand, counting down.
GGCCGCCGGTCCCGAACGTCATGTCCTGGCTGCCGCTGGAGGTGATGCGCACCGCCGCGAAGTGGTCACCCCCGCCCAGGACGACGCTGGAGCCCTGGAGCACCATGCCCTGCACGGATTCGGCATTCGTGTACGCGCCGCCAATCCAGCTGCCGGACGGGCTGCCCGCGGACTTGAAGGTCGTGTCGAGCGAGCCGTCCGCGTTGTAGCGGATCAGCGCGAAGTCCTCGTCCAGCCCGTCGGACTTCGTCAGGAGCGCCGTCGTCGCCTCCGCAAGCCCCGCCGCCCAGGAGCAGGGCGCTCGCGACCAGTGCCGCCCACGCAGTCTTCCTCACGTTGTGATTCATTCGAGATGTCCCTTCCGGTCTGTCCAGTGCCGCCGTTGCACTGGGATTACGCCGTCAGGGGCATTTATTTCCTCGGCCGGGGTGAGCGCCGACTCCACCCCGGACGTCTTTCACGCGTAGTCCGACCTCAGCTGTTGTTTCAGCGTGTCATCCAGATTGAGCTGCGCGGACAGGAGCTCCCAGTAGTCCGGCCCGCCCACGGTGGGAGCGTCGAGCGTGATGCGCCCGGCCACCCGGTCCAGGTCGGTGATGAACCCGGAGGCTTCGGGGCCGGAGGCGAAGACGTCCTGCGGCTCATTGTCGAGCACGAGCTCGAAGGGCCTGGGGGCGCCGGGGCGCAGCTGTTCGCGCTCCTCGTGGTCCATCCGCCGCCGGAAGTCCGGAAGGTCCGCCATGGCCTCATCGAGGAGGGAGCGCGCCGCTTCGAAGCCCACGTCGTTGAGGGGGGAGTCGTCCGCCCACAGGGAGAAGGCCTTCTCGACGCCGTCGACGGTCCAGGGCTCGGAGGGATGGCCCGGGTCGAAGGCGAGCGGTTCCATCAGCGCGCGGTCTCCGTAGCGGGCAACGCCATCCACGATGACGAGGCGCACCTCTTTCTCCGTGGCGGAGATCAACGCGTCATAGGGGTCGCCGTCGGTGCCCGCGATGACCAACAGGTCCGCGAGTGCGTTGGCGCGGAGCGTGCCCAACTGGGTCTGCCAGCCCGTGACCCGGGCGGCGTCCGCCGTCACCGAGCGCACCAATGTCTTCGAGGACAGGGACACGCCCTGTCGCGCTGCTTCGTGTCGGGCGACCTTCAACTCCTGGAGGAGGTTCTTGCTGCCGGTGGGGGACCAATCACAGCCCAGGGAGAACGTCACGCCCGCGCCGAGCAGGTCCGCGATGTGCAATGTCTGTCCATACAGCAGCAGGTTGCTGAAGGGGGACCACACGACCTTGGCGCCCATGGCGGCCATCCTGTCCAGGTCCGGGCGCTGCAATCCCAGACTGTGGATGCCAATCAGTGAAGGCTGGACGAGGTCATGGTCGGCCAGGTCGGCGTAGCGGCGGTGGGCGTAGTCATCCACGCCTTCGCCCAGGTGGTAGAAGTACGCGGCGCGGGACTTCAGGGCGTCGCGGAAGGATTCGATGTCCTCGGCGTCGTCATGCAGGTCCATCACGCGGGTGCTGCCCGCGGGCAGGTGGTCGTCGCGAGGTTCCTCGACGTTGCGCATGGCGCCCCGGAAGAGGGCCTCTCCGCCGGACACGCGGGTCCGGATGCCCTGACCGGTGGTCGTGCCCGCCAGCAGCGCCTTGGCTTCGATGTAGCGGACGACCGCGCGGGCAGAAGGGGAGTGGCCAGCGAGCACTCGGATGGGCAGGGAGATGCGCGTGGCGTATTCCGCGTGGCGCGGCCACTGGGTGCGATTGAGGTAGCGCTTCGGCACCCGCCACAGCGTCAGCACGTCGTAGACGAAGTGGTTGTGCAGGTCGATGAGCCCTGGATAGAGCGTCCCGCCGGTGTCGATCCTGGGGGCGCTCCGGAAGGACTCGGGGAGGGGGCCGCCCGACGGCTCGACCGCGACGATGCGGCTGCCACGGACGAGGACGCGCCCCCGTTCAATCACCTCGTCCCGGGAGTTGAGCGTCACCACCCGGCCTTCCAGGACGTAGTGGGGGACTGCTTCGGTGGGCTCGGGTGCTCCGGCGTTCATGGCTCGCCTCCCATGGCGGTGGGCCTCCCGGACTCCGGGGAGGAGCTACCGGCGGCCCCAGCAGCTTGAAGATAGGGACGACGGAGCCGGGAGGGTGGGGCGAGGGCGGGGCCGAGGGCGCCGCCCCGCGCCCGCTTCTGCCTCCGCGCGGAGCGAGCGGCGTCCGACCTGGGTCCCTCTTGAATCCATTCTCATATACATTCGAGTAAAATGAGATAGACGTGAAAATCACTTCACGTTCTCCTTGGCACCCTGTACGGAGCGCCCCGCACCTCCACAAGGATTGCCATTACCCCCATGCTCAAGTTCTCATCATTCGCCATCGTTGCCGCGCTCGGTCTGAGCGCTTGCAGTGAAGAAGATCCCGTCCCGCCTGTTGAGAAGTCGCGAGAGGAGCGGGTCAACGAGCACATGGAGTCGCTGCGAAGCGACGCCACGGCGCTCGGGACCTTCCTGTTCGAGATGCCCAAGGGCGGCGACCTGCACAGCCACACCTCCGGCGCCATCACCACGGAGAAGCTGATTGCGTGGGGCGCGGAGGACGGCGCCTGCGTGAACACGACGACCTTCGTGGCCAGCAACCCGTGCGCGGCCGGTTCGGTGCCCCTGTCCCAGACGGAGAGCGACCTCGCCCTGCGGGATGCGGTGCTGAGCGCCTGGTCCATGGAGGACCACCCGGGGCCCCTGCTGACGGCGCACCAGCACTTCTTCGACGCCTTCGGCAAGTACGGCGCGGTGCAGAACGACTCGCGCAATGACGACAGCTACGCGGACATCCTCTCGCGCGCGGGCAGGCACCATCAGGTCTACGTGGAGCTGATGCAAGGCTTTGGCGCGGGCCGGGGTGGCAGCCTCGCGACGCCGCTGTTCACGTCCACGGACACCTGGGACAAGGCGACCCTGCTGGCCAGGCGGCAGCAGCTCATCGCGCTGCCGGATTTCCAGAACGCCCTGACGGCGCAAGCCACCAGCATCGCGAACACCCTGACGGGCACTCGCACCCTCTTGGGGTGTGCCACGGCCCAGCCGGACCCTGGCTGCGGCGTGGAGGTGCGTCTCATCGTCTCCGCCAACCGCACAGCGGACCGGACGAATGTCTTCGGACAGTGGGTGTATGCCTATGAGCTTGCCCAGAAGGTGCCGGAGATCGTCGGCGTGAACCTGGTGTCCCCGGAGGAGAACGCCAACTCCCTGGCCTTCTACCAGGATGAGATGTTCGCCCTGGGCACGCTTGACGACTTCAATGACCAGGAGGTCGGCCGCAAGCTGGTCCATGTCTCGCTGCACGCCGGGGAGCTCATCCCGGCGGTGCTCACGGCGCAGGACCAGCAGCACATGACCTTCCACATCCGCGAGGCCGTGGAGAAGGCCCATGCGGAGCGCATCGGCCACGGCGCGGACGTGCTCGCCGAGACGTCTGGCGATGGCGCCGCGGACCTGCTGCGCGACATGCATGACGCGGGCGTGATGGTGGAGATCTGCCTGACCTCCAACCGCGTCCTGCTGGGCATGTCGGGAGAGGCGCACCCGCTCGCCGCCTATCTGAAGAACAACGTGCCGGTCGCGCTGTCGACCGACGACTCGGGGATCCTGCGCGGGGACATCACCCAGGAGTACGTCGCCGCCGCCACGGACCAGAAGCTCGAGTACAAGACGCTCAAGCAGATGGCGCGCGCCAGCCTGGAGCACGCCTTCGCGGAGGGCGACAGCCTCTGGGCCGCCCGGGATGACTTCTCCAAGACGGTGGATGCCTGCGCTTCCGACAAGCCGGAGCAGACCGCCGTGTCCGCCGGTTGCAACAGCTTCCTGGCCGCCAACACGCGCGCGATGTTGCAGTGGAAGCTGGAGATGCAGTTGGCCACCTTCGAGCGCGTCATCGCCCCGTGAGTCCCCGCCTTCGCGCCTCCACGTCAGGAGGCGCGAAGGCCTTGGAATTCCGGGCGCGGCGTCTCAGGTGCCTTCGTGGCCGCCGAGCGACGTGTCCCAGAAGTTCGCTTCGACCTTGTGGCCATCCGGATCCCGCACGAAGCAGCCGTAGTAGGGCGGGCCATACAGGGGACGCGGGCCGGGGGCGCCGTCATCGGTGGCTCCCGCCTTGAGGGCCGCTTGATGGAAGGCGTCCACCGCCTGCTTCGACGGGGCGAGGAAGCAGAAGTGCGTGCCATTGCCCACGGTCGCGGGCTTCCCGTCGATGGGCGTCTGGACCCAGAACTCCGGGAACTGGCGGCCGTAGGCCACCGCGTTCGGGAAGTCCAACACCCGCCGGCAGCCCAGCGGAGTGAGGATCGCGTCGTAGAAGGCCACGGCGCGCGCGAAGTCGTTCGTGCCAATGGAGACGTGGGACAGGATGCTCGGATTCTCGTCGCTCATGGCGGCAGGGATAGCACGCACCGCTGGAGCCGGACGTGACGCTCGCTACTGCGTCCCCTGAACAGCGCCGGACGGCGGCTCCAACCGGTCCAGCAGCCGGACCAGCTCCGCCACGGAGCCCACGGCCAGCTTGGCCATGGCGCGGCACCGTTGGAACCGCACCGTCTGTTCGGCCGTGCCCAGCTCCGCGGCGATCTGCTTGTTGAGCAGTCCCCTCGCCACACCCCGGCATACGTCCCACTCCCGGGGAGTCAGCGTGGAGAAGCGCAGGCGGAGCCGCTCGTGCTCGGCGTGGGCGGCCCTCAAGGTCTGGTCTCGCGCGAGCGCCTGGGACACCGCGGTCAGCAGTGCTTCCGTGCTGACGGGCTTGGGCAGGAAGTCCACCGCCCCTGCCTTCATCGCCTGGACGGCGACGGGCACGTCCCCATAGCCGCTGACGAGGACGACGGGGTGTCGCCATCCCGCCTTCCGCAGATGCTCCTGGAGCTCCAACCCGTCGAGCTCCGGAAGGCGCAGGTCCATGAGCACGCAGCCCGGTCCCTGCCAGGGCTCGCACTCCAGCATCAACCGGGGATGCACGAAGCTCCGCACCGCGTAGCCTTCCGTGTGGAGCACGCGCTCCATGCTGCGCAGCACGGGCGGATCATCGTCCACGACGAAGATGGTGGGCCGTTCCGAAATCACGGCCCACCGGTTCCAGGGGCCGTGAGCCAGGGCAGAAGGAAAGAGAGCATTCCCATGCATGGCCACCGCGATGACGCCGGCCACGCCTTCCGCCTCTGTCAATGCAACAAAGTGCTCAATGGCGGCGCCTTCGCGAAGGGATAGGAGTGCGTCACGGCCGCCTGGTTGTGTTTCTCAATTCCAGTGAATTGACCCGGGTCGGGCCTCCTGGAGCGCACCCTCATGGAAGACATGTCTCAGGCGCCGCGGCCCCCGGCCACCTGGCGCAGCCTGCTGTTCATTCCTCAGTTTGCCTTCGCGAACGCCGCGCGGTTGCCGGCGGATTGCTTCATCGTGGACTTGCAGGACGCCGTGCCCCTGGCCGCGAAGGCCGCAGCGCGAGCAGGGCTGGTGGAGGCGTTGAAGGCAGGCACCTTCGCCGGGCGTCCGGTGGTGGTGCGCATCAACGAGGCGGCGCGTCCCGAGTTGCTCGACGCGGACCTGGAGGCCTGCATCGGGCTGCCGGGGCTGACGGCGCTGATGCCCACCATGACGACGTGTCCGGAGGACCTGGATGCGCTGCACGAGCGCATCCGCGTGCTGGAGGAGGCCCGGGGGCTGCCCCGGGGACACACGCGCTTCCTGCCGCTCATCGAGACCCCGGCGGCCCTGCTGGAGGTGGGGCGGCTGGCCGTGGCGGGTGGGGGGCGCCTGTTGGGATTGATGCTCGGGCACGGCGACCTCTTCCGGCTGACGGGCGCGCTGCCGCACGCGGAGCTCACGCTCGCGCATCCCCGGAGCATGGTGGTGATGGCGGCGCGCGCGGCGGGCATCGAGCCGTTCGATACGCCGTACACGAACGTCGCAGACCGGATCGGCCTGGAGCAGCACTCGGCGCAAGGCCACGTCCACGGCTTCACGGGCAAGTGCTGCCTGCATCCGGATCAGCTCGACACCGTGAACCGTTGCATGACGCCCACGGCGTCGGAGCTGGCGTGGGCCCGGAAGGTGACGCAGGCGCAAGGGCAGGGGGCGCTGGCGACGCTGACGCGCAAGGTGCCGGGGCTCACGGCGTCCGGTGCGGGTGGCGCGGCGGAGACGGAGGGGATGGCTGTCGTTGACGGGGTGCTCGTGGGGCCTCCGCACCTGAAGGCAGCGCACCGGATGCTCGCGCTCTGTCCTCCGGCCGTGCTGGCCATGGAGGCGGAGCCTCGGGTGCGGGGACGCCGCGTGTCGCACGCGCTCCACCGCCCGCCCAGCCCGGACGACGTGCTGCCCAACCCGTACGAGATGACGGTGACGGCGGGGATGCGCGACCTGTGGGCCCAGTGCTTCTATTCACACGACCGGGTGGTGACGAGCGCGCCCTTCGCGGCCCGGCTGGGGCTGTCCGGTCCGGACGCTCCGCCCCTGCCGTTCATGATGGGCCTCTACCTGGCGTGCAGCATGTCGAGCACGCACGGCGCCATCTATCACCTGGGCTTCCGCGACGCGCGGCAGCTGGCGCCGCTGCGGGTGGGGGACACCTTCCGGCAGGAGATCCAGGTGCGCTCGGTGCGCAACACCGGAGACGGCAAGCGCGCCGTGGTGACGACCCACCGCCGCATGCTGCGCGTGGGGGACGACGTCCCCGTCTTCACGTTGGACAAGCTGGAGCTGTATCGGCGCCAGCCGGAGTCCTTTGGTCCGTCTCCTTCCGCGGCGATGCAGGGGTCGGAGGAGCTGGGGATGGCCACGGCCTTCCGGGATGCGCTCACGCGGCGGCTGGAGGACGTACCGCCGCGCGCCGCCCCCGCGACGTCATTCGAGGAGGGCGAGCTGCTGCTGCACGGCTTCGCGAGGCCGCTGGGCGTGACGGCGAACCTGGCGCTGTCGACGCAGCTGTTGGTGACGCACCCCATCCACCTGGACCATCACCGCTTCGACCTGGGGCATGGCCGGGGCGTGGTGGTGAGCGGAGGGCTGGTGGTGTCCATGACGCTCGCGGCGGCCGCGAGGGACCTGCATGAGGTCATCTGGGAGGAATTGCTCGCGGCGGACAACCTGCGTCCCGTGGCGCCGACCCAGACGGTGGGGGCGCTCTCGTATGTCCTGTCGCGCAGGCCGGTGGAGGGCCAGGCGCACCTGGAGGAGCTGGTGGTCCGGACGCTCGGGGTGACGGACCTCACGCCGTCCGAGGAGCTGGCGGACACGGTCCTGCCCCGGGCGCTGTTCCACATCGAAGGGGATCGGCCCTCCGCCTACGACGCGTTCTGCCGGGAGCACGGGCTCCAGGCACTGGAGGGCCGCGTGGTGTGTGTGGCCACGCGGCGCCTCTTGCGGCTCAAGGGCTGACCGGGGCTCCCCCGGCCTTCCCGAATCGGAGGGCCGGGGGAACGTGTGTCAGGACCGCGCTCAGTTGTTCTGGAGGGTGTCCATCGAGGGGCAGTAGGTCGCGTACCCGTGGCCGGAGACGGCGGCGCCGTTCTCGTAGGTGGCGTTCACGTCGAAAGCCACGAAGTGCTTCGCGGGAGGAGGCGTCCCGGCCTTGATGCAGCTGGGGCAGAGCGAGGCCGCCACGGGCGTGAAGGTGAGGCTCGTGTCGCTAGTGGCATACTCCTGCATGAGCGCGCCATCGAAGTCGAACAAGTACGATGCCGGTCCACCCGCCGTGGAGCCCGTCTGCGGGGTTGTGTCCACCGGTGCCTTCACCCATTCGAGAGTGGCGATCTGCGGCGGGAGTGGCCCTGTCGGAGACGGGCACTCATCCGTCTCGCCGTTGCTGAGTTCGAGCACCAGTCGCCACGGATCCGCGGCGGTCGTCGGCTCCACGTAGCCGAAGTAGGCGTGGTTCAGGGCCACCTGGTTCTCATCCATCTGGGCCGTGACGGTGGTGTCCTGGCACGTGCCCTCGCAGGTGCCGAAGGGGTCGGTGCCTGCGTCGGGAGTGGTGCCTGCGTCGGGAGTGGTGCCCGCGTCTGGCTCAGTGCCTGCGTCCGGTTCGGTGCCTGCGTCGGGTCCGTTGTTCAGGAGGCGGTCGATCGAGGGACAGTAGGTGGCGTACCCGTGGCCGGAGATGGCGCCGTTCTCGTAGGTGCCGTCCACATTGAAGGCCACGAAGTGCGACGTGGGAGGCGTCCCGGCCTTGACGCAGCTGGGGCAGAGCGAGGCCGCCACGGGCGTGAAGGTGAGGTTCGTGCTGTGAACGAAAGGAGGCCAGTCGAGGAGCGCGCCATCGAAGTCGACCAGGGTCGCGGTCGGTCCCCCCACCCCCGAGGAACCCGTCTCCGGAGTCGTGTCCACCGGCACAGTCACCGAGTAGACGTTGACGAGCTGCGGAGGGGTCGGCGAAGTCTCGGACGGGCACTCATTCGTCGATCCGTTGTTGATCTCGATCCACAGCGTCCACGGGTCCCCGGCGTTCGTCGGCTCTTCGTAGCCGAAGAAGGCGCTCGGCAGGACACGCTGGTTCCCGTCGATCTGAACCGTGACGGCGGTGTCCTTGCACGTGCCCTCGCAGGTGGTGAAGGGGTCGGTGCCCGCGTCGGGAGTGGTGCCCGCGTCGGGAGTGGTGCCTGCGTCAGGGGTGGTGCCCGCGTCCGGTTCAGTGCCCGCATCGAGCTCGGTGCCCGCGTCGGGAGTAGTACCCGCATCGGGCTCGGTGCCCGCATCCACCTCGGTGCCCGCGTCCACCTCGGTGCCCGCGTCCGGTTCAGTGCCCGCATCCACCTCGGTGCCCGCATCCACCTCGGTGCCCGCGTCCGGTTCAGTGCCCGCATCCACCTCGGTGCCCGCGTCGGGAGTGGTGCCCGCGTCCACTTCGGTGCCCGCGTCGGGAGTGGTGCCCGCGTCGGACTCGGTGCCCGCGTCGACTTCAGTGCCCGCGTCGACTTCAGTGCCCGCGTCGACTTCAGTGCCCGCGTCGACTTCAGTGCCCGCGTCGAACTCGGCGCCAGCATCCAGCTCGGTGCCTGAGTCGGGCGGGGTGCCTGCATCGGGCCTGGTGCCCGCATCCGGCGGTGTATCGCCGTCATCGGAGCCACAAGCTGAAAGGGTAGGTACGACCGCGAGGGAGAATATCAACAGGGGGAGAATCGAGAGTCGCAGGGTCATGCCGCGGATTGTCACGGGTTCAGTGACGAGAAGCGAGGGGGCTTGGCCTTCTGCGTCACCGCCTCGTGGCGACAAGCCTGAATTGTCCCCAACCCGTGTTCCTCGTGCGGGGACCGGCGTCCGGCTGAAACCGTTTTCGCTCCTCGTGGGCCGCCACTATCCTGCGTGAACGAGCAGTCCGGCTCCGTGGCCGGCGGTGAGCCCTCCGCCAGCCGAATGCCGCCTACCCAGGAGATGACATGTCGAGCGAGTACCCCCAGGAGCAGTTGCTGGCGTTCGTCCAGGCCATGGCCAACGTGGCGGCGAGCGACGGCCGCATCACCGAGGAGGAGCGCCAGCAGCTCGACGAGGTGGTGCTGAACATTGGCCTGTCGCCCCGCGACCCGCAGGTCGCCGCCATCATCGAGGCGGAGTTCCAGAAGCCCGGCCGGCTCACCGACATCGTCAGCAAGATTGAAATCCGCGAACTGCGCGCCTCCCTGCTGCGCATGCTCGTCGAGGTGGCCTGTGCCGACGGAGAGCTCGCGGCCGAGGAGCGCGCGTCGGTGAAGGAGGCCGCCACCACCTTCGGTTACGACGCCTCGGTCGCCGACGAGCTCGTCAACTGGACGCTCGACTCCATCAAGCTCGATCAGCGCGAGCGCGACATCATGTCGAAGCTGCTCTGACGAGCCGCCCGCATTCCCAGTTCCTGTCGCCGCCGACCCCCGCGCGCTGTGGCTGCCGAAAAACAGAGGCGCTCGGAGGTCGCGGCCATCCACGAGGTCCGCGACGTGCCCGGGACGCTCAACGGCTCCAGCGATGGGGGCTCCCGTGGACATCTCGAACACCGCCCCCGCCACGTCTCGATGCAGCTGCCGAGGGTGCGGCCAAAGCCCCTCCGGCGCATGCCCGCGACAAAGAATCGCTCGCCCACGACCCGGAGGCCGGAGACCGTGCGCAGCACACTCGGGCCGTCGTTGTCCAAAGTGAGCCGCTCCTCGCTCGAGCCCGCGACGTCGTTGCGAACCTTCAGCACGCCGTCATAGCCGAGGTAGACGGCACGTCCCGATCCTCCAACTCACGGGCGACGCCGGCAACGTAGAGAGAGCCGTCGTCCAGTGCGGCGCCGTAGTTGAAAAGAAAGGGGCACGTCGCGGGGGCTGCGTTCATGAAGCGTCTGATGCGGATGCTGGCGAGAAGTGGCGCCGCGTATGCCCCGCGATTGGAACCGATCAACATGCGTCATGCATCCGCCGAGGCAGCGTCGATGCGAGTGCGGCGAGCGTTGGCGTACTTGAACGAGGCGGGAAGAGTGCGAGCGAATCTGGAGCACCTTGGGCTTACGGCTCTGGCGGCCCGCGTCAGCAGCACTTCTTGTGTGTATGCTGTCGGCTCGCGATGCCCCCGAGAGCGGGTGTTTCCATGCGCTCATCGAAGGCAGGCTGCGCGTTGTCGTGCCTGGCGCACGAGGAGAAAACCATGAAGCGTATTGTCTCGACGGTCGTTGGATGCGTGCTGTTCCTGGCATGTAGTGTGCCCCCGGAAGAGAGCGGGGTGGAGCCTCTGGGAAGTCTGTCGTCCGCGTTGTGCAACACGTCGACCCAGTGCGGAACCGGTCAGGTGCTCCAGTGTTCGGGGAACATCTGTAGCTCCATTTCCGCGACTTCGATCACCTGTGATGGCATCACCGTCACCTGTAGTGGTAGCGGCGGCAGTGAATGTGTCATCAATGGTGTTGCGTACCCGCACGGTTCGGAAAACCCATCCAACCCTTGCCAGTGGTGCTACGCCAACATCAGCACGACGTCCTGGACCCACGCCCCCGACGGCGAGATCTCCACGTCGGTGTGCAAGGGGAGCGACCCCATCGGCACCTGTGGGCTCAACGAGTGCAGGGGGCGGCCCTGTGACCCGAACGGAGACTGGCAGGAATGTGTGGCGCGCTGCGCGAACGGGCAGATTTCCTGCGGCTTCGGTACCGGCGACAGCTGAAGCCGGCCCGGCGCTGGGCAATGTCGTGCACTCAATGCCGGCTGTACCCCCCGACGTCCACCGCTTCGCCGTTGTCCGCCACCACGCGCAGCCGGCTGAATCCCCAGACGTCGTCGGTGCGCACGGCCTTCACCTCCAGCCGGCCGTCCTGCCTGCTGCCGGAGAGGTTGATGGTCATGTTCGCCTGACCATCCTTGTTCATGAGGTTGAAAGAGCCGCTGAAGAAGCTGCTCGCGCTGATGGGCGCCCCCAGCAGCCTGACGACCCCGGGATGGTTCTCCACCCGGGAGATCGCCTCGGCGTAGGGGAGCTCGGACCGGATGCCGAGGCACATCAGGCCTCCGCTGCCGCAACACAGCAGCGGCAGGCCCAGCAGCCCCGCAAGCACCCACTTCGTGGTGGACGACATTCCCTGTTCCTGGCGGCGACGGGGCATGCGGTACGTCCTTTCCAGTGTGCGAGTCCTGTGGAACGCCTCCTAATGCTGCCCCAGGCCCGGCGAAAGTCGGGCTGGTCCGCGGAGGCCATGGGGGCACGCTTCCCTTTCCCAAACGCTGCTCGTCGGCGTGGTGGGTTGTGAGCTGGATGGTCACAGCCATCGGGCGGCGTGAAGCGGGTCCTTGCGCGAACAAGCCTGACACAGGGTTGTCCGAAGCCGGGAGGATGCTCACGTCCATGCTCGACGGACTCTTCCGTCGAGCACCTGGAGGCCGAGCATGAAACGTCCCGTGGAAGTGGTGCAGGCGTACTTCGATGCGTGGAGCGCGAAGGATGAGTCGATGCTGCGGGACACGCTCGCGCCCGACGTGAGCTTCGTCGGCGCGCTCGGCAAGGCGGAGGGCGCGGAGGCCTGCGTGAAGGGGCTCGTCAACGGCATGTGGAAGGTGTCGCCCCAGGTGACCGTGCTTCACCGCTTCGTGGACGGCGACGACGTGATGACCTGGTTCGAAATCCATCCCTCGGGGCACGAGCCCGTGCCGGTGGCGAACTGGAGCCACGTCGAGAGCGGGCGCATCACCCGCATTCGCGTCACCTTCGATCCGCGCCCCTTGCTTGAGAAGCGCTGAGCCCGCGCTTCCCTGCTTGCCCCATGGGCAGATGCGCAAGGCCCGGGGCGCTCAAGCGCTCCGCGACGCGATGAGCGCGAGGTTGCGCGGAGGGCGGTCTCAAGCGCTCCGCGAGCAGTGGAATCTGTCCACTGCGCACTCCCTGCGTACTGTCGGGCTGGGCCGGGTCGCGAACGCGCACCCTCACCCGCCCTGAATCAGTGGAACTCCTCGTCCAGGAGCGCCCAATGGGCATCCACCCAGTCACGGAGGTACTTCACCTCGTCCTCGAAGCCGAGGAGGTCCGTGCGCTGGTTCCATCGCGGGAAGTGGCGATAGGCCTCACCCCAGTGTGTTTCATCCTTCCGTGCCGCGCGGTCGACCTCGGCGGCATAGGTGGCGATGAGCCCCTGGACGACGTCCCGGTGGAGTGTGGTGTGGAGCAGCGTGTGGAGGCGCTCGCGGAGGGGGTGGCGGATGGCGGGGTCCTCCAACATCCGGGCGAGCAGGAGGTTCTCCACCGTGAAGGAGGCACTCACGTCCGGGGCCTGTCGCGTGGTGTCCCAGTTCTGCCCGAAGCTCGCATCCAGGTCCCAGGGGATGTAGCGCCAGCGCCGCGCCTGCCCTTGCGCGCGGAAGTGGTAGGCGTTCTTCGTCACGGAGTCGGACAGCGCCGCCAGTCGCACCAGGATCCACCAGTCCTCGTAGTCCTCCACCTGCATCCAGGCGCCGCGCTCCGCGCGGAAGCGCTCCGCAGGGGTCCCCGCCACGAAGTCGGTGAGCTGCTCGATGCTCGCGTAGGCGCCGGCTCCCTCCTCGGGCTCGCCCTCCTTCTTTTCGTAGCCCAGATGCAGTGAGGCCTTGGGCCTGCCGGACGCGTCCCGCCGGGAGAAGTTGGCGTCGGGGCCCACGGCCTTGAAGAGCTCTCCCTGGACATCCATTCCCTGCGCGGAGAGCGAGTGACGGTCGACGTGGTCCGCCACCGTGTAGAGCCCGTGATAGCGCCCGTTCAGATAGACGACCGCGCTGAAGGTCTTCACCTGGAGGTGGTCGGGAGACATGAGGCCCCACAAGGTGAAGCCCAGCCTCGCGCGGAGGTATGAGTTGTCATTGAAGGAGCTGATCAACACCACCTTGCGCCGGCCAGAGAAGCCAGCCGCGAGCAGGGGCTCGTCGAAGGACTGCCCGTCGCGGAAGTCGAGCGTGAAGCTGCGCTTGGGGAAGTCCTTGGACGTCGCGCCGCGATACCGGGCCCGGGAGACGTAGCAGCGGCCGCGATAGAAGACGCGCGCCGCCTGGTAGTCGTCGTCATCCGGCAGGGAGTCCGCCACGTAGAGGTGGAGCACCGGCAGCCCATCCTCCTCGACGTAGCGGCGCGGATCCTGTCCCAGCGAGAGAGCGGCGTCTTCGCGGGCGGCGCCCTCCGTCCCGGTGCATTCGGGAACGGCGGACCCCCAGGGCCCCTGGGGCTGGCAGCCGGACGCGGCCACTCCCAGCGCCAGCACCAGCAGGGCCGTGGCGACGTGCGGGGACCCCCGCCTCGCTTGTCCCATTTCCTTCCTCCTCGCCACGAAGCGAGCCATGCGTTCGCCCCAATATGGCTCCCCAGGTGGCGGTGGGTCGTGTCCCCGGGGACGAGGCTCTTGTCGTCCCGCCATCACCTCAGCTCGGGCGCTCGGCCCGGCACGGGCTCAAGCGCTCCGTGACGCGATGAGCGCGAGGTTGCGCGGAGACAGGCGTGGATCGAAGAGCTGGAGGAACTCGACCTGGAAGCCCAGCTCCTCCAGGAGGAGCGCGCGATCGAGCAGGAGCACGACCTCCAGCGCCCGTGCGAAGCGGTCCCTCAGCAGATGGCAGAGCAGGAGGTCTCGCGTCTCGGCGCGAACAGACACCTCGAAGGCCTCCAACTCGGCGTCCGTCATGTTCGCATCGAGGCCCAGTCGCTCCAGGCGGTCCCGCGCGTAGGCGGCGAAGCGTCCGGCATAGAGCGCCCGGGGCGCGTCTCCTGCCCTGACGAAGCCGCGCTCGGGAAAGCGTTGCCTCGACAGGAGATGGAACGCGAAGCGCCACGCGTACACCTGCTTCATCCGCGCGAACTCCACCTCGGTCTTGTGATGCCGTCCCCGCGTCGTCAGCGCCAGGGCATGCGGGGTGAAGGGCAGCGGATGGGCGCCTCCGAAGCGGGAGACGGGGAAGTCTCGCGGGGCCTCCAGCTTGTCGTAGCAGCAGCCGATGTTCAGGACGAAGCCCGCCCCCTGGCTCTTGCGGAGCTGCGTGAGGGCGAGCGGTCCGCAGGTGTGCAGACCGATGGAGGCCCGGTCCCGGCCGGAGAAGAGCGGATCGATTCGCGGTTGGGGCCCGTCCTCGACGGAGGCTTCGATGAAGCTCAGGGTGTCCTCACCCGGGGAGGGGGTTCTCCCCAGCCACCGCCGTCCCTTGTCCTGCAACGCGGCGTCCCGGTCGATGCTGTGGAAGGTCCACCCGAACGTCCGCACACAGAGGCGGGCAAGATGTCCCATGCCGCCGCCAATATCGACCGCCTGCTGGATGAAGCGCGTCCTGGGCGCGAGCAGGGCGAGCACCCGCTCGAGCTCGTGGGTCTTCTTGACGCTGAGTCCCTGCGTCTGCGCGACCGTCAGCGGATGAGCGCCCTGGTGCCAGGGCAGCGCCGTCAGCTCCTGGAGCGCGCCCACCAGCGCGGCCAGTGACGGAGGCGGTGCGCCCACGAGCACTCCTTGGTCCAGCTGTCGCTCGTCCGCTTCATCGAGCGACCGGGCGTAGGCCAGCCAGTCCTCGGGAAAGGCGGCGCCGGACCCAGGCCAGCCCTGGAGGATGGAGCGGGACCAGAGAGGGGACCAGGGCCGGAGTTGGTGCGTGAGCGCCTCGAGTCGCGCCTGGAAGTCCATGTCCGCGCATCCTACCCGGGCTCCCACATGACACAGCGTCTCCGCACCACAGGTCGCTCTCCTCGGTCAACTACTTGAGGACCCGGAGGTGCTTGCCCACCTCGACATCCCGGCTGTCGCGGGCGAGTGAGCCAGGCAGTGGAATCTGTCCATTCAAGTCGTTGTGATAACAGGTCTTGGACAGCTCGATATCGCCCAGCCACATGTCGAATTGTCCCGCAGGCTCCATCCGCGGGCACGCCGCCCAGGGGCCGAAGCGCCGCGCGAATTCTTCGAGCAGCCGCTGCCGGACCCCGGCGGGAGCGTGCTCCCCTTTCGCATAAGCTCCGCGCCCCGTGCCCACCATGCCCGCTGACGCGTTCGCTCAACAGGTTCGGCAACACCTCACCTCGCTCCAGGTGGCCTCGGATGCCATCCTGGAACCGCTCCTGGAGGCATTCCGCCAATTGGAGCCAGAGCCAGAAATCCTGGCGCTGAAGGGCGCGCTGGAGAAGTCCTTCGCCATGTACGCCGGAAAGGTGAGCGCGGCGGACCGGTTGTCGGTCCTCCAGTTCTCCTGGATCGGCGCGGATGTCGCGCCCTGGGTGCCCACGCAAGCCTGGGGTGCTGGCTACGCCGGGCACACGCTCCAGGATGGCGAGTTCCGACCCGAGCGCGTGCTCTTCCGAGAGCTGGAGGGCTTCGACCCCTCACCGCTGCCGCTGCTGGGAGACGCGGCGGAGGACCCAGCGGTCCAGGACCACGCGCGCTTCGATGAGCTTCGGAGCCTGTTCCTCCTGCGCAGCTTCGAGTGGACCTCGCTCGCCCTGGCTCGCGCGGTCGACAGCCCGGAGTTCCGCGGCCTGCCGACCACCGCGCCCTTCTACTTCTTGGGGCGAGGGGGCCACGACGAGCCGCGTGTCCTGCTCCACGCCATCCTGGCTCGATGACCCGGTGGCTCCTTGCTTCAAGAGCCTGCTGCTCCTCGACTTCCAGTGAGTGGTCAACGACCGTGCCATCTCCTTCCTTTTCGTGGAGTCTGACCAGGGGGCGCTGCTCGCCACCGCCAATGCCACGGGGCTGTTCTGTATGTTCGCGCCCGGCGTGCTCATCCTCGCGTTCGTGGCCTACCAGTCCATGAAGCTGGTGCGCTTCCAGCGCGGCGCCTTCCTGCTTCCGGCAGAGGTGAGCTGGGTCGCGGGGGGAGAGGACTTCGAGTACCACTTCAAGGAGGGCAACGAGCTGGCCAGGTTGCGCGACAAGGAGTTCCGTCGCAGGCACATGTTCCAGCTCTGGGTTCTCATCCGCCCGGAGGACGGAGGGGAGCCCCTGGAGATCGGGCTCAGTACGGGCAAGGCCTCCAAGTTCAAGCATGGAGACAGGGTCCAGGTGCTCTACAACCCGAAGCAGCCCCGGCACGCGGTGCTGCCCGGGGAGAACCTGTGGGTGGGCCTGAGCATCCTGGGGAGCATCGGGCTCGTGGTTCTCGGTGCCCCCTTTCTTGTCGGGATGCCGGGCCCCCGTTGGTAGGACCCGCCGGCGCGGCACCGTGAGTGAGTGAAGTCGTTGCCCCATGGTTTCGCGGGGCGAAATGCAAAAGAAATCGCGGCCCGAATTCCTCCAGACGTGGGGGGCGCTCACAAGCCCTTGGAGGAAACTCGAATGGCGCCAGTCGGCGGAGCGGGGACGCGTCCCCGGACAGCGGCAGGTCAGGCGAACAACACCGGGAGACCGGACCAGGTCCGTGACACTGTGCAGAAACCACCGTCGGACGTGGAGGCGGCGCTGAAGGAGCTTGAGCAGAATGGGCCTGCTCCGGTTCGGTGGACAGGTTGACTACGCTGCCAGCCTCTTGGTTGCGGCCCTCCGCTCGTATTCCACTGGGCTGACGTAGCCCAGGGCGGAGTGGCGCCGCTTCCGGTTGTAGAACAC